>CAYRQZ010000005.1:0-56132 GCA_964426585.1 uncultured Bacteroidales bacterium
CTTTATTACTAAGTTTCTCTATATTTTGATTTAGAAGCGAAGGTTTATTACTTAATACTTCTTTATTATTTTCATTAGCTTTTTGTTCCGTATTATCTATAGGCTGAACTAAATTTACTCCCGTATTATCAGGTTTTTGCTCTTTTTCCAAGTCAGCTTCTTTTTTACTCTGCTCAACAGAATCAAATAAATTATTTTGAGCTTGTGTGGGCGAACTAAAAGTAATCCTTTGAGCTTTCAATTTTGTCCGGGGCCTTTTCCCATTTTCGAAATTATTATTTGCTTGATCAGGTCTTTGGTTTTTATTTTGTTGCTTTTTAAGAGACTCTTCTTCTGCTGCTTTAATTGCTTGAATGTCGAGAATTTTATATATTAATTCGGATTTGCGGTAAGCATCAACTTTATGGACTCCTAAATTTTTTGCAATTTCTTTTAACTCAGGTAGCAATTTTGAGTTTAATTCTATAATGTCATACATGAATAAATGTAATTTGTGTGATACAATAATTTAAAATTGATTTTGATTTAATCTATCTAAAACGAAAACGATAAGATTAATTATTTTGCAAAAATAGTATATTTTTTTAATTATAAAATTATTTTTTTAATAAACTTATACTTTTTTCAATTTAATTATAGTTGTAAGACAACCTTTATGGTATTAAAATCGTTTATTATAAAAAGAGAAAAATAAAGAGAAATGCGTCAATTAAAAATTTTAAATCAGTTAACAAGCCGAGATAGTTTAGCTTTCGAGAAATATTTGCAAGATATTTCTCGAAAAGATATGATTTCACCACAAGAAGAAATTGAATTAGCAAAACGAATAAAAGACGGAGACCAACTTGCTGTCGATAAACTTGTTTCGGCAAATCTGCGATTTGTTGTATCTGTTGCAAAACAATATCAAAACCAAGGTTTAAGTTTGCAAGATTTAGTAAATGAAGGTAATTTCGGCTTAATAATTGCAGCAAAACGTTTTGATGAAACAAGAGGTTTTAAATTTATTTCTTACGCCGTTTGGTGGATACGACAGTCTATCATGCACGCCATTGCAGTAAAAGGTAGAATGATAAGACTGCCTCTCAATAAAATTGGAGCTTTAAATAAAATATATTCGGCTTCAACTAAATTAGAACAACTATTTGAGCGAGAACCAACTTTAAACGAACTTGCCGAAGAAACAAATATGAAATTTGAATATTTAGATGAAACCTTAAAATCTCAAATTCGCGTTTTATCAATTGACGCTCCTATCGGAAATAGCGAAAATGATGATTTTACACTAGGCGATTTAATTGGTATAACTAACAATAAACCAACAGATTCTACTTTAATGAACAGTTCTTTAAAGTATGAAATAAATGTGTTTCTTCTTGTTTTAAATGAAAGAGAACGCAAAATTATTAAAATGTATTTCGGACTTGACGGCTATGAGCCAAAATCCTTTGAAGAAATTGCTGAAGCTGTTGAATTAACAAGCGAAAGAGTGAGACAATTAAAAGAACATGCACTAAGAAAATTAAAACAAACAAGCAAACGTAATAAATTAAGACCTTACCTTTTGTAAGAAGTTCATAATTATGTCAGAATTAGAGGGCAAAATGCCCTCTTTTTCATTTTTTTTTATTATTTTTGCCTTAATTTTTAATAGAAATATGAAAAATATTATTCTTTCTCCTTCATTGCTTTCTGCAAATTTTGGCTATCTCGAAAAAGATATAAAAATGATTAATGAATCACAAGCCGACTGGTTTCATTTAGATATTATGGACGGAGTATTTGTTCCAAATATTTCTTTTGGATTCCCAATAGTAAAATTTATAAAAAAATATGCTCAAAAGCCTCTAGATGTCCATTTAATGATAGTACAGCCCGAAAGATATTTGCAAGAGTGGAAAAATGCAGGTGCAGATATTTTAACTGTTCATTACGAGGCATGTACTCATTTGAATCGAACTATTAACGAAATAAAAAACTTGAGAATGAAAGCGGGCGTTTCTTTAAATCCTCATACTTCTGTTTGTTTGTTAAAAGATATTTTATCAGAATTAGATATGGTATTAATAATGTCGGTAAATCCAGGATTTGGGGGGCAAAGTTTTATTAAACAAAGTTTGTCGAAAATTAGCGAATTACGCGAAATGGCAGATGTTTCTAATCCAAATTTAATTATTCAAGTTGACGGTGGAATTGATACTAGTAATTATAAAGAAATTGTTAAAGCAGGTGCTAACTCCTTAGTTGCAGGATCAGCGATATTTAATTCAGAAAATCCCCAAAAAACAATAAATATTTTAAAATCTTAATAACTTTAAAATATATTTTATATATTTGCAAAAGTTTTACAATCAGGGGCTGACCTGGTTTTGACAGCAAGGTAAATGATTGTGTAAGCATGCCGGGCAATGTGGGTAATCCCGTTAAACTTTTTCACAAACAAATAACTGGCGCAGATAATTATGCTTTCGCTGCTTAATTGAATAAAGTAAATTAAGCTTAATTCTGGCACAAGGTGCTAGAACGAGACATCTCTCGATTGGGTCGTCTGGTCCCGCTTTGGTTTAGAGGTGGCAAATAACTCCAGAATAGTTTTTTCTAAGCCTCGAAGAAAAAGCGAAAACTTAGAGGATAAGGATTAGATTTGGGTGACTGTTCCCGGAGATAATCTCGAAAATTAAAAACAGAATAAGCATGTAGAAAGCACCATTGTTTCTTGTTTGGACGCGGGTTCGATCCCCGCCAGCTCCACAAAAAGACTGCTTCCCAGTCTTTTTTTTATATAAATAAATCTATCCCATCGTCTGCTAATTTGTGAATTTTTAAAAATTCTTGTTTTAAACAAAAAATAGATCTTTTACCTAATTCACCTAGCTCAAAAGAAAAATTATTTACATATAAATTTACATGTTGCATCATTATATCTTTATCCATTTCTACTGCATGACTTTTCATAAACTCAATACTAGATTCAGGTTTGGCAAAAGCAAACTCTATACTTGCTTTTAGTATTTTATTAATATCTTGCTTTATATTTTCAGGCAAATTTCTTTTCACAACAATTCCCCCTAAGGGAATAGGCAAGGAAAATTTTTCTTCCCACAAAACTCCTAAATCAGCAACTAATTTTAAACCCCTATTTTTATAAGTAAATCGTGTTTCGTGAATAACTAAACCTAAATCACACTCGCTAGATAAAACAACATCTTCAATATCAGAAAAAAGATAAACACGTTTATTTATTGCCTCTGTAAAGAAAATTTGCATTAATAAATTTGCAGTGGTGAGCTTTCCGGGTATTGCTATTTTGCAATCTTTAACTTCATCGGGGTAAATTTTCCTTTTACTTATAATTAATGGTCCACAATTTTGCCCCATAGCAGCACCTGATTGTAAAAGTTGATAGTTTTTACTTAATTTTAAAAAATTATGAAAACTTATTTTACCTATGTCAACTTCATTATTTTTTGCGTACTGGTTAAGTTTTTCAATATCTTCAATAATCAATTCAAAATCAAAATTTTTTGTATCAATTTTTTTGTTTATTAGTGCATCAAACATAAAAGTGTCGTTCGGACATGACGATATTGCAAGTTTAAGTTTCATTTATTTAATTTTAAAAAATCTAATACTAATTTAGTATAATTATCAATTGGCGTTTTCATATCCCAATCTTCGCGTTTTGTTTGAGGAATAATATTTGAAATCCCTCTAAGTTGAATAAAATTCTTTTTTAAGTGCTTACAAACCAACATAAAAGCCGCGCCTTCCATTGTTTCAATGTCATAATTTGAACTTGTATTTAATTCGGGCATATTCACACTTATTCCAGAAATCTTTGTTAAATTATGAAAAAAATTAGGATAATCACTTGTATTATATAAACGCCCATTATTAATTAAATTATAAAAATGTTGATTAAAATTTGATTTAAAGACATTTATTTTTTCCCCATTCTGTCTTATAAAAACATCTTCAAAACTATCTGACACTACGTTAAAAACTTTTCCAATTTCTAAGTCTTGTTTAAAACTCCCAGCTATTCCAATATTAATAAAAAACTCGTATTCTTTTATATTATTAAAGCTTAGCAAAGCAAACAAGCAAGCCGGGATTCCGACTCCTGAGATTAGAATATCGCAATTATATTCGTTGTTTGAAAAAAGTGTATCATTTTTTTTTGTAAAACTAAGATTTTCAATTATATGTTTAGCTTCAAAGTATGTTGCAGCAATGATAAGAGTCTTCATATTATTTGTTTTAACAAAAATAACATAATTTTATTATAAAATTGTTTATTTTTGCCAAAAATTTAGATATGGTTGAATCACTAAACGACCCCCAAAAGGGCGGATATGTTAAGACAGAGAAATATGATGATGAAAAAACAAAACTTTTGGCTTATCATTATTCTGAAATAATTAGTCTATTGGGCGAATCTGTTGACCGTGAAGGATTAGTACAAACGCCAAAGAGAGTAGCAAAATCTATTCAATTTCTTACCCAAGGATATAATATGAATCCAGAAGAAATTTTGCGTTCAGCAATGTTTCGCGAAGATTACCGACAAATGGTAATTGTCAAAGACATTGAATTATATAGTATGTGCGAACACCATATATTACCATTTTTTGGTAAAGCACATGTTGCATATATTCCTAACCACTACATTACAGGTTTAAGTAAAATAGCCAGAGTTGTAGATGCTTTTGCTCGGCGTCTTCAAGTTCAGGAGAGATTAACAACACAAATTAAAGATTGTATTCAAACAACTTTACAGCCTCTTGGCGTGGCAGTAGTTATCGAAGCTCAGCACATGTGCATGCAAATGCGCGGAGTACAAAAGCAAAATTCTATTACAACAACTTCCGATTTTACCGGAGCATTTTTAAAAGATGCTACACGTCAAGAATTTTTATCCTTAATAAAATCTAAATAAACAAACTAAAACTTAATATTATGAAAGCTTATGTTTTTCCAGGACAAGGTTCCCAATTTGTTGGAATGGGGCAAGCAATGTATAATTCAAATCCAAAAGCAAAAGAATTATTTGAAAAAGCTAACGAAATTTTAGGTTTCCGTATCACAGATATTATTTTTTCGGGAACAGACGAAGACCTTAAACAAACAAAAGTTACACAGCCTTCAATTTTTTTACACTCAGTAATTACTTATATGTGCCTCCAAGAAAAACCAAATCCCGCAATGGTAGCAGGACATTCTTTAGGCGAATTTTCGGCTCTAGTGGCTGCTGGTGCTTTGAGTTTTGAAGACGGTTTACAATTAGTGTATAAACGTGCACTAGCTATGCAAAAAGCTTGTGAAAAAAACCCATCTTCTATGGCTGCAATTCTAAATCTTGATTTTGGAATAATTGATAAAATTTGCTCCGAAATTGATGAAATTGTTGTTGCTGCAAATTATAACTCGCCCGGACAAGTCGTAATTTCAGGTTCTAATAAAGGAATTGAAATTGCAATGGAAAAAATGAAAGAAGCCGGCGCTAAACGTGCTATTAAACTACCTGTTGGCGGAGCTTTTCACTCTCCTCTGATGCTACCAGCACAAGAAGAACTTAGCATTGCAATAAATCAAACAAATTTTAAAAATCCAATTTGTCCAATTTTTCAAAATGTAGACGCTTTGCCATATACAAACCCAGAACAAATTCGTGAAAACCTTATTAAACAATTAACAAATCCAGTTAAATGGACAATGACTATTGAAAATATGATGGCACACGGAGCAAAACATTTTGTTGAAGTTGGACCCGGAAGTGTTTTACAAGGTTTGATTACTAAAATTGATAGAAATCTTACAACTGAAGGAATACAATAAAAAAACAACTTTTTTTGTAATAATTCAAAGCCTAATAAACTAGGTGAAAAATCTATAACTTAGGCTTTTTTATCACAAGGATTTGGTATTGTCTTAATCGCATTATATTGAAAACCAAGCCGTTTACCAGTTTGCATTTGATGCTTCATAATTTTGTTATTCATATAATCTACCGAAATAATTTTAACATCGTTATAAGGAGGAACTAATAAATCAAATTTTAAAATATAAACAAGTAAAGACTCTATAAGTGTCTTAAAATTCTTTTCATTAACAAAATCTTTACTAAAAGCCGGAAAATTAAACCCTAACTCTCGTCTTCCTTCAATAAAAAATGAGTTTTCTTTATTAATAAAAATTCTTCCTACGAGATATCCTTGGTCGTCAACTCTGTTGTATTTCAAAGAGTCAGAAAGGAAGTTGTAAATATTTATAATTCCAGAATATGTTGTCAAAGGCTGCATCACATAATTGGTATCTTTCCAAATTTCGTGATTTCTTGGAAATTCAAAAATATTAGAGTGCATATTAAAAATAATCACATCGCCTGCTATTTTAATTTCGACATCAAACTCACCTCTATCTCTATATTCAAGCATAACACGAGGGTCTATGTCCTTTAATTCTTGATTATATTCATTAACAATAGCATTAAGCACATCTTTAATTATCTCGAAAGCACTTTTTGTATGATCATATACAACTTGTTTTAATTGAGATTTCTCTTTTATAGTGTTTATAACACTATCTTTAATAGGATCTTGTTCTTGCATATTTTAGTTTTAATATGATTTAGCAAAAATAACTCTAAATTTTGAATGTTTTCCTGAATAAATACATTTCCCTTCTTCTATAATAGGATTTAAAGGAATAAACCTTATTGTAGCTTTTGTTTCTTCTTTAATTTTTTCTTCTGTCTCTCTTGTTCCATCCCAATGTGCTTCTATAAACCCCGGCGTTTCATTAAGTATTCTTTTAAACTCATTATAATCATCTACTTTATAAGTATTTTCCTTTCTGAAGTTAAAAGCTTTATTATAAATATTGTTTTGAATATCTTCAATTAAAAAATCTATTTTTTCTAATAATTTTTCGTCTGGAATAACTTCTTTACTTAAAGTATCTCTTCGTGCCAATTCCCAAGTATTATTATCATAATCTTTTGGTCCGATTGCAATACGAATAGGAACACCTTTTAGCTCCCACTCAGCGAACTTAAACCCTGGTCGTTGAGAATCGCGAGTGTCAAATTTATAACTTATTCCTTTTGATTTTAAATTTTTGCAAAGTTCATTTACACGTTCAGAAATTTTTTCAAATTCTTCTTTACTTTTATAAATTGGTACAATCACAACTTGAATAGGAGCAAGTTTTGGTGGTAAAACCAAACCATTATTATCGGAATGAGCCATTACCAAAGCACCCATAAGTCTTGTTGAAACGCCCCAAGAAGTTGCCCAAACATATTCTTCTTTATTTTCTTGGTTTAAAAATTTTACATCAAAGGCTTTTGCAAAATTTTGCGCAAGGAAATGTGAGGTTCCAGCTTGTAATGCTTTGCCGTCTTGCATTAAAGCTTCAATACAATAAGTTTCTTCGGCACCTGCAAACCTTTCATTTTCTGATTTTGTGCCAATATGTACAGGAATAGCAAGATAATCGCGGGCAAATTTTTCGTAGACATGAATCATCTTTTCGGCTTCGTCAATAGCTTCTTGTTTTGTTGCATGAGCAGTATGACCTTCTTGCCATAAAAACTCAGCAGTTCGTAAAAAGAGTCTGGTACGCATTTCCCACCTAACAACATTTGCCCATTGATTAATGAGTAAAGGTAAATCGCGATAAGAATTTATCCAATTTTTATAAGTGTTCCAGATAATTGTTTCGGAAGTTGGTCTAACAATTAATTCTTCTTCTAATTTTGCAGCTGGGTCAACTTCAATTCCACCATTTTCACCATTTTTTAATCTATAATGCGTAACAACGGCACATTCTTTTGCAAAACCTTCAACATGATTTGCTTCTTTACTAAAAAAAGATTTTGGAATAAAAAGCGGAAAATAAGCATTAACATGCCCTGTTTCTTTAAACATTCCGTCTAAAACAGACTGCATTTTTTCCCAAATACTGTAACCGTAAGGTTTTATAACCATACAACCTCTTACCGCAGAGTTCTCTGCCAAGTCGGCTTTAATCACTAAATCGTTATACCATTGAGAGTAGTTATCTTCAATATTTGTCAATACTTTTGCCATATTAATTTGGTATGAAATTTGCTGTAAATTTTACAAGTTCTTTAAATTTTATTTTTGCCAAAATTATAAAAATTCATTAAATTATGAAAGCAATTTTTTACATACTGTTAATTGTTATTGTTTCAGCCAGCTCTTGTACAATAAATTTGTACACAACAGGCGAATATGACGATGTATATATGTCAAATTCAAATCAAAAAAAAGAAGTTGTTACAAAAAACAATTCCGTAAATGAAGATAAAACCACTTACGAAGAAACTTATTATTCAGAATTTGGCTCAAATGAACCATACAACTACGATGAAAATAATATAAATAATAGTGATTATTATAATCAAAATTCTGATAATAATGAAGGCTACGTTCAAAATAATTACTATTATGGCGATTATTATGAAAATGACTATAATGATGGTTATTCTTATTATTTTAATAATTTCAGACACTACTACCCATCTTATTATTACGACCCATTTTATTACGATTGGGGCTGGTCGTGGCATTCGGGTTGGTACATAGGTTATAATTCTTGGTATTCTCCTTATTATAGACCTTATTACTATTCTTGGCACTACCCTTATTATGGTTATGGCTGGGGTGGCGGATATTGGAACGGATATTATAACGGCTATAACGACGGATATTGGAACGGTTTCTGGTGGGGTAATAATAGTAATTATGCTGACAACAACCACAGTTCAGGAAGTAATAGTGGATATTATGGGCACAGAGGCTCAAGTGGTGGAAATGGTTCTAATTTAGGAAATAACGGTAGAACTCCTTCCGGCTCAAATGGCACAGACCCTGTTTCAGATGGAAATCTTGGAAGAAACCCAAAAATAGATAGTAATTCCGCAATTCAAAACGTAACAATTTCTAATAAACCAGCTAGAGATGGCAATGAGAACGAAGGTAATGGTAAAGTAGTTGGAAGAAAACCTATCGAAGCCAAAACTCCATTAAATATAGCAAACGACAATCTATCAAAAGATAATAATAAAATTCCATCTCGCCAACCAATTAGTGTTGAACCTCAATTAAACAATAACGAATCTCCAAAAAAACCTGTTAACACTTTACCCCGAGTTGACGGCTCCTTATCATCTCAACAAGTTGACCCAAACGCTGGAAGAAATCAATCTAACACTCCCTCAACAAATAATTCTGGTCGTGTAACTATTGATAATAAACCAAAAGAACCCGCTACATATAATAAGCCTGAATATAATTCAAGAAATAATTATAATCAAAACCAAAACACAAATGTTAATTCTGGTTCTCGAACTCCCACAAATAACACTAATCCAACAACAAATACAGGAGTTCAACCAACAAGACAGCCAGCAAGCCGTGGGGTAGCAACACCAAGTCAAACTTATTCTCGTCCTTCGAATACCAACACAAATAGTGGTAGCTTCAATTCGGGCAGTAGCGGGCGTTCAGGTTCTTCAAATAATAGTTCTTCATCTTATCAAAATAGTTCTCATAAACCTAGTTCAAACTCTAATAGCTCAAGTTCATCAAATAGAAGCTCTAGTTCTTATAATTCTGGCTCATCAAACAGAAGCTCAAGCTCTTATAGTACTGGGAGTTCTTCTTCAAGTCGAGGCTCTTCTTCTTCTTCTTCTTCAGGAAGTAGCTCTTCAAGTGGATCAAGAGGTGGTGGCAGTTCTTCAAGTTCTGGGGGCGGAGTTTCAGGAGGTAGAAGATAATTAAACTAATTTTTATGAAAAAAATATTATTTATAGTATTATTAAGCTTTCTTAGTTTTAATTTTATATTTGCTCAAAACGAAATAGACGCCCTAAGATATTCTTATTTAGTCCCAGGCGGAACAGCTAGATATAACGCAATGGGAGGCTCTTTCGGAGCATTAGGAGCTGATTTGTCGACTATGGGCTTTAATCCAGCCGGCATTGGCGTATATAAAAGTTCCGAATTTACAATCTCAACAGGATTTGTGCTAAGTCAAGATTTTGCCAATATTAATAATAATAGATCCTCAGACTACGACTTAAATTTTAACATTAATAATTTATCGTATTTAGTTTCGGTTCCCACATCTCAAACAACAGGAATTAAAACAGTTAATATTGGAGTTGCATATAATCGTTTAAATAATTTTAATGAAAATATTTATATACTTAACCCAAATAGTGAAAATTCTTTTACAGACTGGCTTGCCGCCAAAGGCAACAGAATATTATATTCAGATTTAGGGGCAAAAGACCAATTTTATAGTAAATTAGCTTGGGAAACTTATCTAATAGACCAAAACCTTCCTGATACTCTGTCTTATATATCAGCATTTAATGGTAAATATGGAATAGAGCAACGCCAATCAATTTACCAATCCGGAAATCAAGGAACATACGACTTTGCGATGTCAATTAATGTTGACGACAAAGTGTTTATTGGCGGAAGCTTAGGCATAGTTTCCGTAAATTTTAAAGAGCTTAAAAGATTAGAAGAAGAAGATATTTACGACTCTATACCAGGTTTTAACTATTTTTCCTTTAAAGAAAAATTAGAAACTACTGGCACAGGATTAAATTTTAAGTTTGGAGTTTTATTCGCTCCTATTCAATGGATGCGGTTTGGACTAGGTGTTCATACCCCCACATTCTTTAAACTAAAAGATAATTATTCAACCCAAGCAGAATCTGATTTTGAAGACGCAAATAAATCTTTAACAGAAAATTCGCCGCAAGGAAGATTTGATTATGAACTTTCGACACCCTTTAGAGCAAATGCAAGTTTTGGTTTAATTTTGGCTAATTCATTTCTTCTGAATATTGATTATGAATACCTTAATTATTCTAAGGCGAAATTGAGAAGTTTTGACTATGGTTTTAATACCGAAAATTTAACTATTGCAAGAGTTTACAATTATGCTACTAACCTTAGATTAGGACTAGAATATAAACTTGGAATATTAGCTTTTAGAGCAGGGGCTGCTTATTATGATTCTCCATATAAAAAAGGACATATAAATGAAGATTATAAATATTTAGTATATAGTGGCGGCATAGGCTTTAGGACAAAAAGCATCTATTTTGATATCGCTTATTCTTATATCCACAATAATAGAATGTATTTTATGTATGAAGGCTTAGGCGTGGATAGCCCTGAAACTTCTATTTTACTACAAAGACATAGGCTTGTAACAAGTTTAGGATTCAAGTTTTAAATTTAGTTTATAATAAATTTATATTATTTGGCACACTGTTTTGTGTGTGTCAAATATTTATTTTTGTATGAAATATCTACAATAAAGTATATTTTTGAGAAAATAGTTAAAACATTTTCTATTTTAATCCGTATTGACTACGACTAATAACATATTAATAATCTGATATATATCAAAATTAAAAAATGAGACAATTAAAAATTACAAAATCAATTACCAACAGGGAGAGTGCTTCTTTGGACAAATACTTACAAGAAATTGGAAGAGAAGAGCTTATATCTGTTGATGAGGAAGTAGAATTAGCCCAACGCATAAAACAAGGCGATAGAGTAGCTTTAGAAAAGTTAACTCGTGCCAATTTACGTTTTGTTGTTTCTGTTGCAAAACAGTATCAGAATCAAGGTTTGAGTTTACCAGACTTAATTAATGAAGGCAACTTAGGCTTAATGCGGGCAGCCGAAAAATTTGATGAGACAAGGGGCTTTAAATTTATTTCTTATGCGGTTTGGTGGATACGCCAATCTATTTTGCAAGCTTTGGCAGAACAATCACGTATTGTGCGATTGCCTTTAAATCAAGTAGGTTCATTAAACAAAATTAATAAAGCTTTTTCAAAATTTGAACAAGAAAACGAAAGAAAACCTACTTCTGAAGAGTTGGCATCTGCTTTAGATTTGCCAGAAGATAAAGTTAATGATACTTTGCGCGTATCGGGTCGTCATATCTCAGTAGATGCACCTTTTGTACAAGGTGAAGAAAACTCTTTATTAGATGTTTTAGAAAATACCGATATGCCACATACCGACTCTCAATTAATAAAAGAATCATTGGCAAAAGAAATTGAAAGATCCCTAGCCACACTAACCGAAAGAGAAAGAGATATTGTAAAATTATTTTTCGGGATTTCATGTCCAGAAAAAACTTTAGAAGAGATTGGAGATGAATTTGGTTTAACACGAGAAAGAGTTCGTCAAATAAAAGAAAAAGCAATCAGAAGATTGCGACATTCGTCACGAAGTAAATTGCTAAAAGGCTATTTAGGATAATAAATAAAAAAGCACTGAAAGGTGCTTTTTTTATTTGTGGAAAAAGACATTATAGCCAAAAGAAAATTTACTTAGTTTAAATCTTATCATTAAAGCTTTAAACCAATTAGCCTTATTAGTTTTATGTTCATATTTGTTGGCTAACTCTGTATAAAGTGAGTTTTTTAAGAAAATATTTTTATCAATTTTATTTCGTCTCCACTCTTCGTTAACCCAATGAATAACATACCACGAACTATCTGGCTCTATATTTTTTATTAAAAATTTTCTGATTAAATTCCACGAGTCTGGATTTGAAAACTCTCTAATATAAGAAGTTAAGCCTAATTCTTTTACATTATCTACAAGGATTTGAATTGGTAAATGCCAATCCCTATTGTTTTCGTCAACTTTTTCAACAGCTTCTTCGAAACATTTTTTCATTAAAACACTGTTTTTAGGACATTTCATAATGTTGCCAACTAAATCTAAGTCGTGGTGAGTCCTAAATACATAGTCAGTATCAAAGTCCAAAGGTTTTAAGCAAGTAACGTCCATATCAGTCCACCAACCACCGTTTAAATATAAAAGTTTATATCTAAAAATATCGCTAAATCCTGCATACGAGCCTTTGCCGTGTCCAAATTGATTTGAATATTTGTACGCAAAAACATTTTTTTGGGGAAAAATGTCGTTAGCATCTTTTACAATAGTTCCACTAGGAAGCGGAGTTTTTATATCGTTATAAGTCCAAAGAATAAACTCATGCCCATTTTTTAAAAAAGATTTTATTGTTAAAATCTCAGTTGCAGAAAGACTCTCGCCTATCCATAATGCGTTTACTGTTTTGTTACTCTCTAACATTATTACAGACATTTTCAACAACAAAATTAACATTTATTTTGGAATTTATGGTTTTATTTATACTTTTTTAATAAAAATTAATTGCACCAATTCTTATTTATAAATATTATATTTGTGCTTTATATAATTTGGAATGAATAGACTAAGTGAATTTTTGAAATATATTTATCAAAAAACCAGTAGATTAAAAGCTCCATTTTTGATTTATCCCAATGCTAAGTATGGAAAATACAGATCAGTTTCTAAGGCAAAGATGAAAGAATTTAATAAAATTCGTTATCATGGTCCCAAAAAATTAGCTTGCTATAATCCTTTTGTAAGTATTTTTTTTAACAGTAGAGGTCAAGCTGTTGTTTGTTGTCGTAACCAAGATGTTGTTTTAGGAACATATCCCAAAAATACTATAAACGAAATGTGGCATGGAAAAATAGCTCAGAATATGCGAGAACATTTGTTACACAATGATTTTTCAATGGGTTGCGGTTATTGTCAACATCAATTTAGCACTTCTCGCTTTTTTGGATTGCCATCTATGCACGCAGATTATTACGCAAGTACAAAACTGACTTACCCAAAAATTATTGAATTAGAACTGTCTAATACTTGCAATCTGCAATGTGTTATGTGTTCTGGGCTTGTTTCGTCTTCCATTAGAAAAAATCGAGAAAATTTACCTCCATTAGAAATTCCTTATGATGACAACTTTATTGAACAACTAAAAGAATATTTACCGCACGCAAAAGAAATTAAGTTTTATGGCGGAGAGGCTTTTTTAATAGACAATTATTATAAAATTTGGGATTTTCTTTTAAAAATAAAATCTAAAGCAAAACTTCATGTTGTTACTAATGGAACCACTCTAAACGATAAAGTAAAAAATTATCTCAAACATTTGAATTTTACTATTACCGTTTCTTTTGATGCAATGAATAAAGAGCTGTTTGAGTCTATAAGGCAAGGAGCAAATTTTGAAAAAGTTAAAGCAAATGTTTTAGAGTACAATAAAATTTTGGGCGGAAAAGGTTTATCTTTAAGTGTAACCCCTATGAAATCGAATTGTAGAGAAGTTCCCAAAATTATTGACTTTTGCAACACCATGAACGCTACTGTCAATATGTCTTTTGTTGAAAAACCTGCTGAAATGGCTTTGTGGACTTTGCCTTCAAAAGATTTAGAAGAATTATATGAGTTTTATAAGGCATATAAATTTAAAAGAGTAAAATCTGTAAATGCCAACTATAATTACAAGGCTTTTGAGCAGTTTGTTAATCAGATTAAAATATACCATAGGGTTAATTCTAAAATCGAAAAAGAATATTTCTCAAACTTTAGAACAGAGAAAAAAAGTAAGGCTTTATTAAGCACTACTTTGGACTTTGCTATTAAGGAAAATATTTTATTTGAGTCTGATAAACAAGGTATTTATGATATAGTTAAAGAAGTTGAAGCAGATTTGTCTGAAACAGCCAAAAAAATATTTTACAATAATTTGGCTATTTTCCTCGAAACTCGCGGACTTACTGCTTTAAAAGAATTTATGCGACAAGGTTTTGATAAAAAACGCCTTAAAGATTTATTATTAAATTTTTCTTTAGAGTCAAATATTTATAAAAGAGATATTACTAAATATTCTTAGATTATTTTCAAACCTTTCTGTTTTTTCCTTATCTTGTTAGCCTAATAAAGATTATTTTTTAATCAAATGAATACTCGCAGTATTGTGCATATTGACTTGGATAGTTTTTACGTTTCGGTGGAGCGCTTATTAAACTCTAATTTAAACGGGAAACCAATAGTAGTTGGCGGGAGTTCCGATAGAGGAGTTGTTTCGTCTTGCTCGTATGAGGCTAGGGCTTACGGACTTAGGTCGGGAATGTCGTCAAAAAAAGCTAAGTATTTATGTCCCGATGCAATATTTATTCATGGAGATATGGAAGTATATTCGCGATATTCACATTTAGTTACTGATATAATTTCGGAAAGTGCTCCTATCTATGAAAAAGCTAGTATTGATGAACACTATCTTGATATTAGCGGTTTAGATAAATTTTACAATTCATATAAATGGACACAAGAATTAAGAAATAAAATTATTAAAAATACAGGATTACCAATAAGTTTTGCAGTATCTGTTAATAAAACAGTATCAAAAATTGCCACAGGAGAAGTAAAGCCTCTGGGCGAAATTTTTATCGAACAAGCTAAGGTAAATCAATTTTTAGATCCTTTATCAATTTCAAAAATTCCAATGTTAGGGAATAAAACTTTTGAAATTCTTAATAAAATGGGCTTAAAAACTGTAAAAAACCTTAGAGAAATGCCTATTGAACTATTAATTAAATTATTAGGTAAAAATGGGCAGTCAATTTGGGAAAAAGCTAATGGAATTGACAATAGTCCTGTTTTGCCTTACCAAGAACAAAAATCGATAAGTAGCGAAACTACTTTTGAACAAGATAGTATTGATATTGGCAAAATGTTGGATATTATTTCGGATATGGTCGTAAAACTTGCCTATAAATTACGAAAAGATTCATTTTTGTGTTCAAATATTGGAATAAAAATAAAATATTCGGATTTTGACACACACACAATTCAAAAACAAATACCATATTCAGCTTTTGATCATCAGTTAATACCTATTGCTAAGGAATTATTTTTAAATTTATACAAACGCAGAGTTATGGTTCGTTTGATAGGTGTTAAATTTTCTAAACTTGTTAGAGGTACTCCTCAGTTAAATCTTTTTGAGGACACTAACGAAATGGTAAAACTATATAAAAGTTTAGATGAGATAAGAAATAAATACGGCGAGAAAATTATAAAAAGAGCCAGCTCATTATAATTATTACATTTTTGTATAAATTACATAGTATCTATATTGTTGATAGACTCATCTTGCATTAGTGGATAAAACACTTTTATACAAGAATCTAAGTCAAAATCAATTGAATTAAAAAATATTGGTTTACTTCCTTCTTTATTAATGAGGATATTATTCTTAGTTTGTTTTCTCTTAATAATTTCATCTCCCTCATCATTTTTTATCAACAAAATCTGTTTGTCACTAAAAAAGTTTTTAATATTTAACGAATCTAAAGCTATAGCTATTTGCGAAGCATAAAAAATCATATCTTCTAGTATAATCGGGTAAGAATTTGGGTGCTTAATTTTAATTTCTTCAACTTCTAAACTATCTGGCCACAAAAAAATAACACAATCTTCTGAAATAATTAATGTGTCAGAGGCTTTTGTATAACTTTGAATTATCGGATCTTCAAAATATTCATTATTATTTTCTATTTTAGGAAAACTATCTTCGTTATTTTTGTATATTAATTCTTCTTTATTAGAATCTGTATAGTCAATATGTTTTCCTTCACCTGAATTTACACATGAAATTGTGATGAGTAACAAATAGATAATTGCAATTCTCTTTAACATATATAGTAAAATACTAAATATAAATTTATTTCAAAGTTATTATATTTATATTAAACAAAAGCAATTTTTATTTTTTTAATTTATGTTTGTCAACAATATTAATAAAAATTTTAGAATAAAATTGGTAAAATAATTATAACAATTTGTATATTTGCTTCAATCTGAAAATTCTAAATATGTTAGAAAGAAAAATAGCATCAATATTGGCAATTTTTGTTTATTTAAACATAAAGGAAAGAGATTCATATTGCATGTAATTAAAATACTTTTTAACAAGTTAAAATCGTTTTTTTTATTTATTTTTTTAATTAATTAAAATTTAGAATTATGGAATTACCATTCGCAGAACCGTATAGAATAAAAATGATTGAGCCTATCAAACTTAGTACAAGAAACGAAAGAGCTCAATGGATAATAGATGCAAAATACAATTTATTTAAACTTACAAGCGACCAAGTTTATATTGATATGCTTACCGACAGTGGCACTGGAGCAATGAGTGACCGCCAATGGGCAGCTATTATGACTGGCGATGAATCTTATGCAGGCTCTCGCAGTTTTTTTGAACTTAAAAATAGGATTAAACAATTAATGGGTTTCGACTTTATCTTACCCACACATCAAGGGCGTGCTGCCGAAAATGTTTTATTTTCTGTTCTTATTAATAAAGAAGGAATGATAGTACCTGGCAACTCTCATTTCGACACTACAAAAGGTCATATCGAATATCGTAAAGCAAAAGCTATAGATTGTACTATTGACGAAGCCTTTGACACAACTTTGGATCACCCATTTAAAGGAAACGTTGACTTAAAAAAATTAGAAGAAGTTTACAAAAGTTATCCTAAAGAACAAATTCCTTGTGTTGTTGTAACAGTAACTTGCAATACTTCTGGAGGACAGCCAGTTTCAATGGAAAATATGAAAGCAGTTTACGAGTTAAGCCAAAAGTATCAAATACCAGTACTTTACGACTCAGCACGTTTTGCAGAAAATGCTTATTTTATAAAACTTCGTGAAAAAGCTTATGAAAATTGGACAATAAAAGAAATTGTTGCCGAGATGTATAAATATGCCGATATAGCAACAATGAGTTCAAAAAAAGACGGGCTTGTAAATATTGGTGGCTTTATTGGTTTTCACAGCGAAGATTTGTATCGTCAGGCTTGTACTTTTAATATAATGTTTGAGGGTTTTGTTACCTACGGGGGCATGGCTGGGCGTGATATGGCTGCCTTAGCTGTTGGATTAGACGAAAGTACAGAATTTAGTTATTTAGAAACAAGAATTAGACAAGTCGAATATCTTGGAAATAAACTTATTGAATATGGCGTGCCAATTCAATATCCAATTGGCGGTCATGCAATTTTTGTTGATGCTAATAAATTTTTACCAAACCTTCCAAAAGAGCAGTTCAGAGCACAAACTCTTGGAATAGAACTTTATATTGAAGGTGGAATTCGTGGCGTGGAAATAGGTGCAATATTAGCCGACCGCGACCCTATTACTCGTGAAAATCGTTATCCAAAATTAGAACTATTGAGATTAGCTGTCGCAAGAAGAACCTATACAAATAACCATATAGACTATATTGCTGCAGCTCTAAAAAATGTTTATGATAGACGAAACGAAATCACAAAAGGTTATGATATTGCTTGGGAAGCACCAATAATGCGACATTTTACTGTTGAACTTAAAAAAGTTTAAATTATTATAAAAAGGAGCTGTCTCAAAAATATTTTTGTGGCAGCTTCTTTTTTTTATTCAAAATATCAATTACAATCTTTCTTGGATTTTTTTCCAATCTACAAGTTCCCAGAAATTGCTTAAATACTTAGGTCTAAGGTTTTGATAATCAAGATAGTAAGCATGTTCCCAAACATCTGCTGTTAAAAGAGCTTTGTCGCTAGTTGTTAAAGGATTTCCTGCATTTGAAGTGCCAACAATTTTTAATTCTCTTTCGTTGCTAATTACCAACCAAGCCCAAGCAGATCCAAATAAACCTGTTGCAATAGTATTAAAATCTTCTTTAAATTTATCAAAAGACCCCCATTTTGCGTTAATTAATTCAGCAAGTTTGCCACTTGGTTCTTTTTGTGGATTGCCAGAAAAACCTTCCCAATAAAAAGTGTGATTCCAAACTTGAGCAGCATTGTTAAAAATTGCCCCTTCCGAAGTTTTTATAATTTCTTCTAAGTCTTTACCAGCAAATTCGCTGTTTTCAATTAAAGAATTTAGCTTATTTACATAGCCTTGATGGTGTTTTGTGTAATGAAATTCAACAGTTTTTGCACTAATGTGAGGCTCTAAAGCACTCATCTCATAAGGTAGTTTTTTAAGTTCTATCATTTTATTTCGTTTTTGGTTATTATTAACATTTTAAACCACTAATATATAAAATTGTTAAGAAAAAATTTAGTCTTATTCAAAATTTAGAGAAATTCTAAATAATAAAGGCAAAAAAACTAAATTAAATACAAGGTATATATAAATCTTTTTTAGGATTAATGCATAGAACAGGAATCCCTGCCACATTTGAGACAATTGAAGTTTCCGGGTATCCGAAAATTTTAGTTATTAAATTATCTTTTGAACTAATTAGTATACTGATACAAAATGCGTCTTGTTCATCTGCATACTTTAACGCAGTTTTTTCTATGGATCTATTTACCCTTTTTTGTGTTTTATGTTGATAATTTAAACTATAATTATTAAAAAATGAAGTTGTGAACTTTACATTTTTCTTTAAATTATCTTGTGGATTTTCGTAATAAAACAAATCAATAGCTATTTTTAAATTTAAAGCAAAATAAGTTGCCCAGCCAACTTTTTGTTTAGCTTCATTTTCAAAGCTCATTGGCAATAATATTTTTTTCTTATTATCAGGAACAGGGCTGTTCTTTTGGATAACAAAATATGGTATTCTAGCTTTTCTAATAATTTTAATAAGAGATGAGCCAGAAATAAATTGAGGGTCATTTTTCCCGTGAGTACCAATTATAACTAAAAAGGCATCTATCCTTTCGGCGTTTGAGTTTATAATTGTACAGGTACAACCTTCTTCTAAGATAAACTGACAATCGACACCGTGGGTAGTTTTTATATCTTGACAAAGTGCTAATAGAGCTTGTCTAGCTTCAAATTCTGTGTCGGATTTACAAAAATACAAATTTGAATTTTCGTTAATAACATATACAATTTGAAGATTTCGTTTAAATTTTTTTGCAAGAAAAATAGCCCACAAAACGCTTTTTTCGCCAACTTCTGTAAAATCGGTATACACTAAAATATCTTGATTTTTTTTTGCTCCCATTTTTGTTAAGTATTATTTGCGAAATTAAAAATTATTGTTGAACGAAAAATATTTTATAAAGTAATTATTATTTAGGGCATATAAAAATAAAAAAACTCTTTAAGATTTTGAAAAAATTGCATTTTTACGTAGTTTTGTTTTTATAAATTTAAAATTATGAGGTTATTTACTTATTTTATTGCAATTTTTATAACAAGTTTAGCATTTTCGCAAAACAATTCTGGTAAGTTAATAATATTACATACAAATGACTTACATAGTAATTTAACAGGATTTTCACCAGAATTAGAATATACGCCTTGTATTACAGGAGATGATAACACACGTGCAGGTTTTTCCCGAATAGCAGCGCTGATAAAAATGGAAAGAGCTTCTAATCCCGACAATGTTTTGGTCCTTGACGCAGGCGATTATTTAATGGGTACGCTTTTTCATGTTTTAGAAATTGAAGATGGTTTTCAGCTTAATTTGATGAAAAAAATGGGTTACGATATTGTTTCAGTTGGAAATCACGAGTTCGACTTCGGTCCAAGGGCATTTGCTAAAATTATTAATAAAAATCTTGAAAAGGGAGAAATTCCTGAAATTACTTTTGCAAATGTTGAATTTTCAAAAAAGTCTAATTTAGACGATGAGTTTGAATATCTATTCGAAAAAGAAATTATTAGACCTTATACTATTATAAAAAAAGGAAATTTAAAAATAGGAGTTTTTGGTATTTTGGGCGAAGACGCCACAGATGTAGCTCCAAACTCTAAGCCTTTAAAAATTACCAATAGGTTTAAAATTTCAAAAAGAATTGTAAAAATATTAAGAGAAAAAGAAAAAGTTGATTTCGTAATTTGCTTATCTCATAGTGGAGTTGTAAAAGATAAAAACGGAAATTGGACAGGCGAAGATTTAGATTTAGCAAGAAAAGTAAAAGGAATAGATTTAATAATTTCTGGGCATACACATACAGAAATTTTTGACCCTATAATTATCGGAAATACAACTATTGTTCAAACAGGATCGCAAGGAAAATACCTTGGCCGTTATGAGGTAAATATTTTTAATGGGGGGATTAAATCGTCAAAATACCAATTAATTCCTGTTGATGACAATATTTTAGGAGATTGTAAGATTCATCAAGAAATTGCAAATCGTATTAGGACAATTGATGATTCTCTTTTGCGTCCATTTAATTTAGGTTATTTTAGACCATTAGCCGAAACTGATTTTAATTTAGTAATTGATGAATTAGGAGTTTTAGATTCAAGTAATTTAGGTTTATTAGTTTCTGACGCTATTTTATACTATATAAATAATTTTTCAACAGTAAAAACAGACATTTCATTAGTTGCAGCAGGGGTTATTCGAGATCAAATTAGACAAGGTAATAAAGGTATTCAAACAGCTGTAGATATTTTTAGAGTGATGAGTTTAGGCGAAGGAGATGATAATATTCCAGGCTACCCACTAGCCCAAGTTTATCTTACAGCAAACGAAATTAAAAATTTATTAGAAATTTTAATAGTAGCTCCTAAATTACGTCCTTCATATTATTGTTTTTTTAGTGGAATAAAGGTTTTTTATGATGGAAATAAATCTATGTTAAAAAAAATCTATAAAATAGAAATTAATGGGGAAGAAATTAATTTTTCAAAGAAGAACAAAACCTTATACAGCCTTTCAGCCAACTCATATATGCTTGAGTTTGTAGGAAAAGTAAGAGGCATGACTTTTGGATTGGTTAAAATTATACCTAAAAATTCAGAAGGTCAAAAAATTACTAATAATAAAGATACTTGGATAGACTTTGATGTTGAAAAATCAGGGATACAAGAAGGAAAAGAATGGTTTGCCTTAGTTAAGTATTTACAATCATTCCCAGATTTAAATTCAAATCGTTTACCAGATATTCCAGAAAACTACAAGCATGCACAATTAAATATTATTAATACTTCAATAAAATAAAGAAAGCAGTTAAAACTGCTTCTTTATCTTAAATTTTAGCAAGGACAATCTCCATAATTTCTTTTTCAATTTCAAGCGCCTTTCTTTCAATATCGCTAGCTTGGTCAATTAATTTTTCGAGGAAAATTTTATCTTTATAACTACCTGCATTAATTCTCACATTTAAAAATCCGCCTTGCACACCCGCCCGAGCAGCTAAAGCACCGACAGCAGCATCACTAGCCGAGGCTTCGAGTCCTGTTTTAGCCATTTCGAGCATAACTTCCATGCTATCGCAACAAACTTGCATAGTTTTAAAAGGGATTTCAATTGCATATTTTGTAGCTTCTTGGATAGCTTGTGAGCGTAAAGTTTTTTCGTCATCGTTAGTTTTAGGCAATCCATAAGCTTCTAAAATTTTATTATAAGCTAAAGTATCCTCATCAACAAGTTTTAGAAGTTGGTCGTGATACTCTTTCCCTTTTTCTGCCCAGTCGCTATAAGTTATCCACCTATCATCGTGTCGATATTTATTAGCCGTAAGGTTTGCAACCATAGTTCCTAATGCAGCACCTAAGGCTCCCATATAAGCAGAAACAGAACCGCCTCCAGGAGCTGGAGCTTCAGAAGCAGCTGTATGGCAGAATTTTACTAAATCCATGTCAACAAGTCTTTTACCAGATTCTTCTTCGAGCATGTATTCAATAATATTTTTCTTAGGATCAAAAGGTTTTAGTTCGTCAAGTCCAAGTGATTTTACAGCAATTTTAATAATTTCGGCATCAGAAATTCCTGAGGAACGCCCTTGTTTCTTCAAAAAATATTTTCCTGCGTCAAGAATAGCTTTAAGTGGCATAACTCCTACCAATTCGGAGCCAGTAACTCTAACACCGTTAGCATTAGCTCTTTCGCAAACTGTATCAAAAGCAATGTGAACAGGAGTAATACTAATGTCGGTAAGGTTCATTGAAATTTGAGCAACTCCATATTCTTCAATATACCAGCCTATTGCTTTTACCGATTTTAATAAGCCTGGTTCATAAACTTTATTCCCATTTTCATCTAGAATAGCTTTTCCGGTAATTGGATGCCCATCGCGTTTTACTCTACCTTTTTCGCGAACATCAAAAGCTATTGAGTTTGCTTTAAAAACAGAAGTTGTATTCAAATTTATATTATAAGCTACAAGAAAATTTCTTGCACCAACAGCTGTTGCACCAGTTTTCATAGTATGAGCATCCCAGATATTTGAACCGAAATCTGGTTTCCATTCTTCGGTAATTATACGTTTAGCTAATCCTTCATATTCGCCACTACGACAATTTGCTAAATTTTTACGATTAGGTTTAAAAGCTGCATTTTCATAACAAAATATCGGGATGTTAAGCTCGTTACCAATTCTTTTAGCTAATTTTCGTGCATATTCAACGGTTTCTTCCATGCTAATATTTGAAATTGGAATAAGCGGGCAAACATCAGTAGCCCCAAATCGTGGGTGAGCTCCTTTATGTTTGTTCATGTCTATTATTTCAGATGCCTTTTTAACAGCTAAAAAAGCAGCTTCGATAACTTCGTTGGGTGTGCCAACAAAAGTTACAACAGTGCGATTTGTCGCTGCGCCAGGGTCAACGTCTAAAAGTTTTATCCCGTCAATACTTTCAATAACATCTGTTATTTGCTTAATAATTGACATGTCGCGACCTTCGCTAAAATTTGGAACACATTCAATAATTTGTTTCATATTTATATTTTTATTTTTTTGCAAAATTATGAATTTTTTATTATTTTGAGAATTATTTGTTATGTTCTATGACCTGAGTTTTAAAAATTGAAACAATAGATTTAAAATATTATGGCGTATTTTAATTTATTATATAATTTTGACAAAATTTAAAAACTTGAAAAAGAATCTTTCTATATTATTTTTTATTTTTCTTTTTATAAATGGGTTTACACAAGTTTTGATAAAACCACAACACGAAGCTGTTTATTCATATTCGGGCGACAATCAAACCCAAACAATTGAAAAGGATATTGAAAAGCCACTACGTGTCTTAGTTCTTGATGAAAATGGCAAAGCTCTACAAAATTATGAGTTAGTATTTACTGTTATCAGTTTTCCAAAATCTTCAAAAAATTTTTATTTAAGCGAAACATCTGTTTTTACTAACCAAGATGGAATAGCTTCTACTTTTTTACATCTTGGCAACAAAGAAGGAAATTATGATATACTTGTAAAATCGGCTAATGACGCTAGTGCTAATAATTTAGTTTTTCGCGTAACTGCAAGAGCAAAATCTTGGTTATTCTTTCTTATTTTAGGGTTAGTAGGAGGAATTTCTATCTTTCTTTATGGTATGAACATTCTTGGCAAAGGAATGGTTGCTGTTGCGGGGAATAAAATGAGAGATTTAATAAGCAGATTTACAAAAAATAGATTTTCAGGGCTTTTTGCAGGATTTGTTTTAACTTTATTAGTTCAATCTAGCACTGCCTCAAGTGTTCTAATTATCGGATTTGTTGAAAGTGGTTTAATGAGCTTTGCGCAAAGTTTATCAATGATTTTAGGTGCTGCAATAGGAACAACTGTTACGGCTCAATTAATAGCCTTAAATATTACTGATTTTGCTTTGCTTATTATCGCTATTGGTTTTATTATGTTTATGTTTTCACAGAAAAGTAAATTCAAATACATTGGTAGGGCAATTTTAGGTTTAGGCTTTTTGTTCTTAGGAATGTATATTATTTCTTCGACTATGGCTCCGCTCAGAGATAATTCTAGTTTTATAGAATTACTTATAGGTTTAGAAAACCCACTTATCGGAATTGCAATTGGATTTTTTGTTACAATAATTCTAAATAGCACAATAGCCTTTATAGGAATACTAATTACAATAGCTTCGCAAGGATTTTTAAGTATAGAATTAGCAATCCCTTTGATTCTTGGCACTAATATGGGCAACACTCTTATCGCTGTTTTGGCAAGTTTAAAAGCTGGACGAGAGGCTCAAAGAGTAGCTCTTGCAAATTTTTTATTCAAATTTAGTACTGTCTTAATTTTCGTTTGGTGGATACCTGAGTTTGCAAATTTTGTTAAATCTTTTAGCTCGCCAAATATTAATGGGTTAAATGAATATGATTATCTCGCTGAAACTGTTCCTCATCAAATTGCTAATGCACATACTATTTTTAATATCGGAATGGCAATTATTATGCTGCCCTTATTAAATGTTTATTCTTTTATTATTAAAAAAATATTACCTAGCAAAGAGAAATTACCATTTAAACTAAAATATATAAATTTAGCAGCAAAAGAAGCTCCTGCTTTAGCCTTAAGCTTAGCAAAAAAGGAAACTAAAAATATGGGGGGAAAAATACAGGAATTAGTTTCATTAAGCCTAATGCCATTTTTAGAAAGAAATATAAATATTTTAGAAAATTGGCAAAAATTAGAAAATGAAGCCGATTTTTTGCAAAAACATATCAATAAATACCTTGTAAGCGTTAGTAATCAAAGCATCGACGAAACACAACTTAACGAAGCTTTTCAAATCATGTACGTTATTAAAGAGCTAGAAATGATTGGCGACATTATAAATACTAATCTTAGACATCAAGCAACTAAATGGTTAGCCTCAAATTCCAATTTCTCAGAACAAGGTAAAGAAGAACTTCGTACTATTCATTTAAAAACTATGAAACAAATTTCTAGATCTTTGGAAGTTTTTAGTAAAGTTAATCAAGAAAAAGTTGAACATATTAGAGAAAAATACCATAAATATTCAGATCTAGCAGAAAATTTAGAAAAAAACCATTATGAAAGATTATTTAGCAACAACGAAGATACTATTACCAGCTCGGAAATTCATTTAGAACTACTAGGTTTATTTAATTCAATAAATCGACATGCTACTAATATCGCTAAGATTCTTATTAATTGGAAAGTCTAGTATTTTTACTAAATAGATTTCTCATACAAAAACCCTAAGCCCTCAAAAAATCAAAAAACATCGCTTAAAATCAAAAATAATATTGTATTTTTGAAAAATAATGGTTGAAAATATGGGTTATTGGACAAACTACCGTTATGCCGAAAGCAAAAAACGCTATGCGCTAACTGTTTCAGAGTTTTACGACAACAAACAAACCGAAGGCGTTTACCGGCAGTTTGGTGTGTCGCGGGAACGCTTTGAAACTATTTTGCGAACACTCAAAGAAAACAAAAACCGTATTCTAAATGCCGACCTAAATATGGGCTTGGACAATATCAATCTGCGGGAAGATTTAATAGCTATGGATATACTCAAAATGCTATTGTAAAATGGATAAATCGAACAAAAAGAACAAACTGCAAATTCGCAATAGCATAGCCGAATTTCTGATTTTCACAAAACAGGCAGGTAGCGAAGTAATTGAGGTACGCCTTCAAGATGGTACTGTTTGGCTTACCCAAAAACTTATTGGGTCATTGTTTGATGTGGAAAGACGTGTGATAACCAAACATTTAAACAACACATTTAAGGAAAATGAACTGCAAAAAGAGGCAACTTGTGCAATTTTTGCACAAGTTCAAACCGAAGGTAGCAGGCAAATTACCCGCAATGTTGAATTTTACAATCTAGACGCTATTATCGCCGTTGGTTATCGCGTAAACTCAAAACGGGCAACAGCTTTTAGACAGTGGGCGACAACGGTTTTACGTGATTTTGCCGAAGAATATGCCAAACGCCGAGTGCCGCTCACAATGGAAGATTGGGCAAAACATTTAGATTTAATTTTACAGGCAAACGGTAGGGACCTGCTTCAAAATGCAGGAAAAATAACCGCAACACTTGCCAAACAGCACGCCGAAAGCGAATTTGAAAAGTTTCGCCCCATTCAAGACCGGCTTTTTGAATCGGACTTTGATAAAATGCAGAAAATAATAGACGATAGCAAAACACAACTAATCGATGAAATATAAGCTTTTTACAAGATTTTAGAACTGCTTCAATCCTATTTTTAACCTCCTGGCTTTGTTCTTAAATTCCATTATTTTCCCTATCAAATAAATTATTGTTCTTTGTTTTGCTACTTTTTTTCTATTTTAGCAGGAAATTTCATTAAATGAAAATTCAGAATAAACTAATCGCACCTAGTGTGGCTTTTTTTAGCTTTATAATTTATGTTTTAACTCTTTCAAACTATGTAAATTTTTGGGATAGCGGCGAGTTTATAGCTTGTGCCGACAGCCTTCAAATTAACCATGCACCAGGAAATCCAACTTATTTATTATTAGCAAGAATATTTGCAATTTTTGCTTTCAATCCTCAAAATACAGCCTTGGCTGTTAACTTATTTTCAGCTTTTGCTGCGGCTTTTGCTGTTTTTTTTACAAGTAAAACTATATTTTGGCTTAGTCAAAATTTATTAGAAAAATATAACTTAAAAAACAACAATAAACCAATAAAATACAAAGAGATAATTTCAAATTTTGCTTCAATTACTGGCTCTTTAACTTTAGCGTTTATTCCAAGTTTTTGGGCAATATCAACCGAAGCAGAAGTCTATTCTCTCTCTCTTTGCTTTACTAGTTTAACAATTTGGCTAATGATAAAATTCGTAAGCGAAGAAAACGAAAAAGCAAACAGATGGATAGTTTTAATAGCCTTAATTTCCGGTCTAGCAATTGGAGTTCATCTTTTAAATATTTTAATTATACCAGCTTTAGTTTTTTTATATTATTTCAAAAAATATAAATTTTCTTATAAAAATTTTACAATAACATTCTGTATAGCCTTATGCTTATTGATTTTTACTCAATTTTTCATTTCAGGCTTTCCGCAAATTGTCGCATATTTCGAAAAGTTTTTTGTCAATAGCTTAAATTTTCCTTTGTATAGCGGATTAATTACTTTCGTGATTTTATTTATTGTCTTACTTATTTTAGGAATTTACTTTTCGGGAAAGAAAAATAAAAAACTACTAAACC
Organism: uncultured Bacteroidales bacterium; assembly: GCA_964426585.1. GTDB lineage: Bacteria > Bacteroidota > Bacteroidia > Bacteroidales > ML635J-15 > Bact-19. The sequence continues at coordinate 27,836 of CAYRQZ010000005.1, forward strand.
TGATTTTCACGAGCGTTTTTGTTTTTTTTACGGCTTATTTAATTTATTCAACACTAATTATAAGGTCGGCTTCTAACCCGGGAATTGACCAAAATAATAATGAAAATATTTATAATTTCATTTCTTACCTTAATCGAGAGCAATACGGCGAACGTCCTTTGTGGAAAGGGCAACAATTTTCGTCAAAACTTAATAAAACTAAACCCTATAAAAAAGGCGAAGCTATTTACGACATAAATGATGGCAAATACTGCCTTGTTCATAATAAACCAAAAGCCAATTACGAGAAATCTGATATTAGAACTTTCCCGAGAATGTGGAGTAATGAACCTTTACACATTCAGGGATATTTAGAGTGGACAAAAGCAAATAAAACGAAAATACCAAGTGCTTCGCAAAATTTTGAGTTTATGTTCCGCTACCAGTTTGGGCATTTATATTTGCGTTACTTTATGTGGAATTTCGTTGGAAAACAAAACAACTATCAATCTCATGGCAGTGTTATTAGCGGAAATTGGATAAGCGGATTTAACTTTATTGATAAAATACGACTTGGAGAACAAAACTCAAAACCAAAATTTTTAGAAAGCGGGCAAGCTGCATATTATTTTCTACCACTGATTTTAGGACTAATTGGAATTATCGTGCAATTCAAATTTGACAAAAAAAACCTATTTGTTATTTTCTTAATCTTTATTTTTACAGGAATTGCTATAAGTTTTTATTTAAATCAGACCCCTTACCAAGTCAGAGAAAGAGATTACGCATTTCTGGGTTCGTTTTACGCATTTTCGCTTTGGATAGGTCTTGGATTTTGCGGTTTAACAATATTTCTAAATAAATTTGTAAAAAGTAAGTATGCAATAATGGTTTTAGGATTATTTGCTGTGTTAATTTCACCCGCACAAATACTTTATAAAAACTATAAAATACAAAACAAAAGTCAAGATGATTTTGCTTATTATTTTGCCTTAAATTTATTAAATACTTGCGACCAAAATGCTATTTTATTTGTTTCCGGCGACAACGAAACTTATCCACTTTGGTACTTGCAAGAATGTGAAAATATTAGAACAGATGTTAAAGTAATAAATTTAAGTTTTTTAAATAATGATTGGTATATAGACCAAGTTCAAAAAACTACAAAAGGCTCAAAAGGTGTAAATATTGAGCTTAACCGAGAAAAGTATATATCAGGCAAATCAGATATTTTACCTATTATTGATAACACTTCAAAATATTATTCATTTATTTATTTAAAAAATCACGAAAAAATTGATAACTCATTTTTAGAAATTCACGAAGAATTTTGTGGAATATTAAAAACTTCGGGTTACGCAAAAAATTATAAAAAAGAATTCGATAGTTTTGAGGAATATTTTAGAAATATTATCGCTTTTGGGAATAATAAAAATTTTAAAGATTATTGTTCTATAATTTACAACCTCGATGATAGCGATATTCAAAAATATTATGGGATAAATTCAAGTCAAGCAGAAAATATTATAAAAAAAATTGAGGATTTACTCTATTCTCATCTTTTATTCACAAGCAATTTAAGCTCAAAACTTGAGTTTATGTTTTCAGAAGACACAAGTTTAATGATTCAGTCGAAACTTTACGATTATCCGTCAAATTATTGTCCAGGTTTTCAGTTTTCTATGCCAATAAATAAAGCAGAAGCAATAAAGAATTTTGAAAAAGCAGGGCTACGTGAAGAACTTTTGGTTGACGAGGTAATTTGGCAAATTGACAGTGCACAAACAGCACTTAATAAGTCGCAACTTATTGCATACAAAATAATTGAGGACAATAATTGGGAAAGACCTATATATTTTTCTTCCTTAATGGACAAAGAAAGTTATTTTGGCTTAGAGTCTTATCTATATTTAGAAGGTTTAGCTTTTCGACTATTCCCAATAGAAACCGAATTTACTTCTAATGATTTAGTAAATGTTAATTCGGCAAAAATGTATGACAATTTTATTAATAAATTTCGTTGGGGAAAATTAAAATATATTGACCAAGATATTGAAAATCTATTAATAATTTTAAGAACACATTATTCTAAATTGTCAAGAGCCTTATTTTTAGCTCAAGCATACGAGGCTTCGGAATACAGCATTTCGCATTGTTTAAAATTAATTCCTAATAAAAAATTAGAGTTTGAATATTCTAATGTGGGCTTAGTTCATGGATATTATAGATTGCGAAAATATACCGAAGCAAGTTTTTTGTCCTTAGCAATTGCAAACAATATGGAAAAAGAGATAAACTTTTATAATCAATTACCAGAAAATTTAAGAATTTCCTTAGCTCAAAACTACCTTAAAGCACAAAAAACTATTGAAGAATTGTTGGTTTTAGCAAAAGATTATCAAAACACAGAAACTTACGAAAAACTAAAAAATATTTATTCGCAACTTATTCATAACCAAAACGTTAACTAATATTATTGAAATGAATATTTTAAGTTTATTACCTTTAGTAAGATACCCAAAAATCTTTTGTAAAGGTTTGACTCGAATAAAAGATTATCCTAAAACTTTATATTTAAGTTTTGATGATGGTCCCAACCCCTTAGTAACAGAAAAAGTTTTAGAACTTCTTAAAAAATATAATGCCAAGGCAAGTTTTTTTTGTAAAGGAAAAAATGCTATGCTTTATCCAGATATTTTAAATAAAATTATTAGCGAAAATCATACTATTGGCAATCATACATTTATGCACTTAGACGCCTTTAAAGTAAAAAACAAAAAGTGGCTAATTGACGCTATCCGCAAATCCCCAGTTTCAAACTCTTTTTACTTTCGTCCTCCTTACGGGCATATTTTCCCTTGGCAATGCTTTATTTTAAAGAGAAAATACAAATTAGTATTTTGGGACGTGATGACTTACGATTTTAAAGCAAAATATAGCTTAAAGAAAGTAAAAAAGATAATCTTACAAAAAGTTAGAAATGGCTCAATAATTATTTTTCATGACAACATTTTAAGTTGCGAAAAAATGTTGCCAGCCCTAGAATTTACTTTAAAGCATTACTCAAAACTCGGTTATCGTTTCGAAAAAATTTAGAAAGAAAAAACAGAGGAGAAAAAGCCAACTTTGAAAACATTACGAACCTTATGAACTTTTTTGGTTAAATACTTCAAAAAAAATAAAATTTTACAAAAAAATTATTAGTTTTATCAATTCATAAAAATGATTTACAAAATGAAAATTATAAGTTTTAATTTGAATGGTATTCGTTCAGCGGTAAACAAAGGATTATACGAATGGGTAAAAGCCGAAAATCCTGATATTTTATGTGTTCAAGAAACCAAAGCACAAGCTGAACAAATTGAAGTTGAAAAGTTTAAAGAATTAGGTTATTTTTCTTACATTCATTCGGCAAAAAAACTTGGTTATAGCGGTGTTGCTGTTTTCTCAAAAAAACAAGCCAATTACGTAGAAATCGGCATAGGCATTGATAATTTTGATGATGAAGGCAGGCTAATAAGATTAGATTTTGATAATTTTACTCAAATAAACTCCTACTTTCCATCGGGCACAATGGGAGATGTTAGACAAGAAGTAAAATATGCATATTTAGATGCTATCCAAAATTATATTGATGAATTAAAAAAACAAAAACCTAATATTATTTTGTCAGGCGACTATAATATTTGCCATAAAGAAATTGATATTAGCAATCCAAAAACTAAAAAGGGAGTATCGGGCTTTTTACCCGAAGAAAGAGAATGGGTAACAAAATTTTTAGATAGTGGATTTATAGACACATTTAGAGTTTTTGATCAAAGTCCCGAAAAGTACTCGTGGTGGAGCTATAGAGCAGGAGCAAGAAAGAAAAATTTAGGCTGGCGTATTGATTATAATATGGCGTCAACACCGATGCGAGACAGACTAATAGCAGCTTCAATTCAAAGCGAGGTAGTAATGTCTGACCACTGCCCTGTTGTACTCGAAATTACAATGTAAAATTCAAAAGAAACTTAAAAGCCCAGTTGTCTACTTGTTTTTCTAAAGAATATGGTCCGTAGCGATAATAAACACCAAAACCATATCCCTGAAAACCAAATTTTAAAATATTATTAAGTTGAATTCCACTTTCGAAATAGCCTTTATTCATATTTTGAATATTCGGTTTTAATCTCGCCGAATTATCTCCCCAGCCAATAGCTGTAGATACAGAAATTCGCGGAGCAAAATATTTATTCTTTAATAGTAAACTTCTAAAATCATGTTTTATAAAAATTGAAGCAAACTTATCCGAAACAAATTCATTAACACGCATTGTATTAAAACTATTTTCAATGCTTAACCATGAATATGAACCTGTGCCGTAATAAAGTTCTGAATACTCAGCATTACCATGAATCATACCTGCGTCAACGAGAAAATATGTGTCGCCAATATGCAACCATTGGAGTTTATACGTTAACATAGCCTCAGTTTTTAAATAATCTGAAAATGTTTCATAAATTGGCAAAGTTTTAATTAAATTAAAATATAAAACTGGATATTTTGTCCCCATGCTTAACCTATTCCCGCGTGGGGTTTGTAAAAACTTTTCTTTATAAGCATAACGAAAATATAAACCTAATTTAAAAGTCGATATTTCTTTGAAAATAGTATTAGCAAAATCGTAACGCAACTCGTTTATAATTGTTTTGTCTTGATATGAAAACCTTAAATTTGTATTCAAATATCTTAAAGGAGTAAATTTTAATGAAGCATAATATAAACGCAAAGAATCCATTTCGTCCAAGAAAAAATCAAGCAAAGTACTTTGACTAAGCAAGGAAATATCGGTATTAAAATAATGGTCATCGCTAAATGCTAAATCTTGTGAAAATCCCAATCTTAAAGAGGTATTTGTTGGCTTATGAATAAACCAATCAAAATAAGCACCATATTTCCAAGCTTTATCTTTAAATCCATAAGCAAAATGCCCGCCAAAAGACAAAAATTTTAAAAGTTTTTCATTTGTAGCAAGTTCCAAACCAAGTCTATATCCTTCATATTTATTATACCAAAGAATTGAGGTAGGATTAATATTAATAAATTTTATTGGAATATAACCTGTGGCAAAAATTTCAAACCACTCCATTTTTTTATCTAAATTAATCTCTTTACCAATACTGTCAATAAGCTCGTAAGTTCTAATATCCTTTGCCGTAAGTTTTTCTTGTCGATATAAATTCCAATATAAAGAGTCTTTTTTATCTGCATTTTCGCTAATCTCAACATCTAATTGATTAAACTCTTTGCGTTTATATTCAGGATTTAAGCTAATATCACTAATATAAGATTTTCCTACTCCTAAAAATGGCATATAGGAATCGTTTCCTAAATCACCAGTCGAAACAGTAACAGTATTGTCGTTAGCTTGAAAAATGTTAAAAATTAAATCTGTATTTAACTGAACAGGAAACCACTGAACAGAATCTATAAGCTCATATTTTTGTTGAATATTTACATTAAAAATTCCTGTCGGCTCGTAAGGTTTGGCACTCACATTTTGCAAAGCATAAGAATTAGAGTTTATATGCAAAACTCCTTGTAATCCGTCAAAATTTTTCCCTTTGAGTGGACGATAAGAAATTATAAAAATTGTATCTGCCACCTCATTATACATTGTATCTTCAATCTGAAAAAAGTATCGAGAAGTACTTCCCCGACTAATAGGACTAAGATATTTTTTATCTAATAGACTAATAAAATTTTTATAAAAAGAAAAAGATTGAAACTGTGTTGTTAACAATGTAAAGGCAGGGTTTTGCATTCCCGACATTCTATGAGCTAAAACTTTTTCCTTGTTATTATCGGGATATTTGAATCGCCTTTCGGTAACAGATTCGGTTATAAAAATATGCTGATCTTCAAAAAACTTTTTAAACGTTTTCATATTAGAACTATCTGTGAGAATAGTATCCAAGCTTGTTTTTACGCTATCAACTTTCATTTGGTTTACATCAAAAGTAAAATACATTTTATTGTAAGAAATATATGAAAACGAACGCATTTTTTCGGGATTATTTTTATCCGAATTTGCTATAACCAAATTTATGATCCTATGAGCAGGATTTTCGCCAGGTAAAATTGTAACTTCAGATAAATAATATGTGTCAGCCTCTAAAATAATTTCAATATATGGCTTGTTTTTTATGTCTTCCTTTGTTATTATTTTAGTGTTATATCCAAGATAAGAAAGTTTTAAAAATTCAATTTTATCAGAAGAATTAATTGCAAAATAGCCGTCTAAATCTGTAGTTGTACCTAAGTTTTTAGAACTATAAATAATATTTACAAAGGCTAATGCTTCTTTTGTTTTAGAATCAATCACTCGCCCCGAAAATTTAGTTTGAGAATATGTGTAAAGCGATAAAAAGCTGAAAAATAAAACAATTAAAGCTATTTTAAAAGATATCGACTTAAATAAATTCATGCAGTTTATAAATATTTTCAAAAATATATTATTAAAATTAAACTTCAAATTTAAAATGCTTATTTGGTGATTTTAATCATATTTAGTAATTTTGCATAAAATAATTTACGACAATGAGCAAATATTATGACGATCCAGCTTGTAAAGATTGCAATACTGCACTTACAACAGTTTTCAAAAAGCTTACAGCCTCACAATTAGAACATTTAGGAAATACAAAGGTTTGTTCTCAAGTAAAAAAAGGTAAAATCCTTTACGAGGAAGGAAATAGAATAACAGGAATATATTGTGTTAACAAAGGAATAATAAAAGTTTACAAAACAGGCAGTGAAGGTAAAGAACAGATTATAAAATTTGCAAAAGAAGGTGATATTATCGGATATAGGTCGGTTTTAAACGGAGAACCTGCTTGTACTAGTGCAAAAGCACTCGAAGATTCAACTGTTTGTTATATTAATACTCAAGACCTCTATAATTTACTTAAAGAAAATAGCGAACTAGGCATAGAACTTTTACAAATTGCTTGCAAAGAGTTAGGAGAAGCAAATAATTATTTAACTGACATCGCTCAAAAATCTGTTAAAGAAAGACTTGCAGAAATATTAATTCAATTACAAGATGAATTTGGAACTAACCAAGACGGAACTATTAGCCTTGTCCTTACACGCGAAGAACTTGCAAATATTATCGGTACAGCAACAGAATCGGTAATAAGATTATTATCAGAATTTAAAAGTGAAAATATTATTGATATACAAGGTAGAAAAATAAAAATCCTTGATATTAAACGATTAAAAAAAATTAGCAACTTTTTTAATATATAAATGCCTCAAGACCTAAACCTACGCAACTTATTAGAAAAAGCTGCAAATCTCAAATTTCTAAACTTAGAAGAAGCAGAATATATTTATGAAAAAGCAAGCCTAGCTGAGCTTTTGATTACTGCAAACATAATTCGTAATAAACTTCACCAAAATAAATTTGTTAGTTATATTATCGACAGAAATATAAATCTTACGAATATCTGTTTTTCCAATTGTTTGTTTTGCAATTTTTGTCGTAATAAAAACTCAAGTCAAGCTTATGTTTTAAGTATTAATGAATATATAGAAAAAATTAATGTTCTAAAGTCTTTAGGCGGGAATCAAATCCTACTCCAAGGTGGAATGAATCCCGCATTAAAACTTGATTTTTACGAAATGCTTTTTAAAGAACTAAAAAATTTATATCCCGACTTAAAACTTCATGCCTTAGGACCTCCTGAAATTTATTTTATCGCTAAACAAGAAGGTATAAGCACAAAACAATGTTTAGAAATTCTTATAAATGCAGGTCTTGATAGTTTGCCCGGAGCTGGTGCCGAAATTTTATCCGACAGAGTCCGCAAAATAGTTTCGCCAGCAAAAGTTAGTGCAGAAATTTGGCTTAATATTATGCACCAGGCTCACGAACTCGGACTAACAACTTCTGCAACAATGATGTTTGGACACTTAGAAACTAAAAAAGAAAGATTAGAACATTTACTAAAAATTAGAGATATTCAAAATATTAAGCCAAAAAACTCCAAAGGTTTTATTTCGTTCACAGCTTGGCCACTAGCAGGCGAAAACACTAAATTAATGCAGAAATTCCCAGAAATTAAACCCGTAAATTCAACTGAGTTTTTAAAAATTTTAGCCTTATCACGAATTATTTTAACAAATATCCCAAATATTCAGGTTTCGTGGCTTACTATGGGAAAAGACATAGCAAAACTTGCCCTTAACGGCGGAGCTAATGACATGAGTAGCATAATGATAGAAGAAAATGTCGTTTCACAAGCCGGCAAAAACTTCAAAATTGGAGTTCAGGAAATGGAAAAAACTATTAAAAACGCAGGCTTTATCCCAAAATTAAGAAATCAAGAATATGAATATCTATAATTTTTTATTATTATTTGTAGTGAATAATTTTATACACTATGTTATTTGTTAAAAATTAAAAAAACTAGTGGTTTTAATTAACCGAAGCTAAGATCTAGCGTGAAAATGGAAAAGTAAAACAGACTTAGCCGCCTTTTTACTTATTCCTCTTGACTTCGTTATTTACGAAGTCAGAAAAAAATTATCTCATCTGAGAATTCTTTCCCATCTGCGACTGAGAAGAATAAGCTGAACAAAAAAAACAAAAACCTTGCTAACTCTACTTGGTTTTCCATAAAAATTTTTTAAAAATTCCAAAACTTTCAGCCTCTGCACCAAAACCTTGATAAAACTTAGCCACTCCCAGAATAGAAGAACCTTCAAAATCAAATATTTTACCCGATTCACAAGCCTGTTTTATTAAAAAATCTATTAAAAAAGCCATAGACTGACTTTCTTTACCTTTCGCAGAAGAAGCCGGAGCTAGATTATACAATCTATTATTGAAATCGACAATAAAAGCTACTGCACAAATCTCGTCATTAATTGTAGAGGCATATAATTTAGCATAAGATAATTTTAAAGACTCTATGATAATTTTTTCTAAAATTATTTGTAAATCTTGCGTATAAATATCCGAAGCTTCGCGTTTTATAAAATCTAAATACTCTATTAAGCTAATTTCTTTACAAATGTTTCTTAAACTTTCAGCTTTTTTTAAATTTCTTAATGTATTTTTAGAGTATTTCATGCTTTGCTCATAATAATTCGCTGAATTAATAAAAAAATTAGTCCTTTTATTTTGTAATTTTAAAATTTCGTTATCATAAGTATTAGTTTGCAAAATCACATAAAGCTGTGTAATGTTATTATAAAGCTCCAAAACTTGATTCTTATTAAGCTCGAAACTTGCAAAAACTCCTAGTTGTTGGCAAAAATATGGAGGTAAAATATATTTTATACCAAATTTCGATTTTACAGGCAAAGGCATTAAAACCGAATAGTCTTCATAGCACAACAATTCCCAATTTGGAGAAACTATATCTAAATACCAACTAAAAGCATAAACTTTTGACCAAGTGCACTGCAAAATTGTTTGATTATATCTTTCAAAATCAATTTCATCATGTTTTAGTTTAAGTATTTTCATAAATTTAAGTTTTGTAATAAAATTATCCGATATTACTCAACATTTTCAAAGTTTCAAAATTTAAAATCTCAATGCACTTATTATTTATTGCAATAATATTATCACGTCTTAGGTCGGATAATATTCTAACTAAATTTTCGGTTGCTAAGCCCGAAAACTCGGCTATATCTTTACGTGTAATAGACGTATTAATTAAATTAGAATTAAAAACATGCTGAGATAAATACAAAAGAGAGTCACAGACCTTACCAACAGCTTGTTTATTTGCAATACTGCCGAGTTTATCATAAACCGTTTGTAAAGAGTTTGAATAAATTTTCATGATTTCGATAGCAAAATCAGGGTTTCGTCTAACTATATCGTCAAACTCAGATCTTTCAATCAAACAAAACTGAGATGGGACAAGCGCTTTACACGAAAAGTGATAATATGAATCGCCATATAAAGTTGATAAACCAATAATATTAAAAGCTCCTGTAAATTTAAAAATATGACTTTTATAATGAGAGTTCTCTATAAAAGATTTTACTCTACCCGATTTAATAATCATAATAAACGAGGCAAAAGTTCCTTGTTTACACACAGTTTCACCTTTTTTGAAGCTTACTTCCACTTTTGTTATTTTATCTATATCCTCTTTACTTAAATGCAAAGACTGAAGAAAATTTAAAAAACTACGGTCTCCATAATTTAATTTTTGTTTAGTTTCGATAGTTGAAGCATAAATTTCTTTAAGCTTTCTAAAACTTAGATACTGATTAATTTTTTCGACTAAAGTATTAAACAGGCGAGTTTCTTCGGGCAAGAACACGCCTTTTTCCGCTCTCACAGGCTTAATATAACAGACACTTAGTTCGCCAACCTTATCCTCATCAACAGATAATTCGGAATGTAATTTTAATTCTGTTTTTTTAAAATTTTCACTTTCGACACTCAGTCCGTTAACTTGTATCTTTACTTTACAAATATCGGAATACCGCCAACCTATGGGAGCAAATTCACAAATACCACTTAATATTTGTTCAATATTAGAATCAAAATCTTTGAGTAATTCATCTATTCTATAAATACAATCTAATTCCTTTTTTCGTTCATTTAAAGTTTTTAGAACAAGATTTATATCTTCTTTATCAAAGTCCATTTTAACTAAATAATTGCTACAAAATTAATAAAAATCAAATAGCTAACAAAAATCATTGATAAATATCAATTAAAATTATCAAAACAAATCATAATAATAATTCAAAAAATAAGAAAGAAATTTTTAATTTTACCACGTGAAATTTTAAAAAATAAACCACAACGGTTTTAAGTAAATATTTAAAAATTAAAAAAATGAACGTAGAAAAAATCATGACCGACCTGGAAAAAAAACACCCAGGTGAAGTAGAGTATCTTCAAGCAGTAAGAGAAGTAATTGAAACTATCGAAGATGTTTACAATGCAAATCCTGCTTACGAGGCAAACGGAATTATCGAAAGAATTATTGAGCCTGATAGAGTTCTAACTTTTAAAGTTCCATGGACAGACGACAATGGAAAAGTTCATGTAAACATTGGTTACCGCGTGCAATATAACGGCGCCTTAGGTCCATACAAAGGTGGATTAAGATTTCACCCAAGTGTAAACCTTTCAATTTTAAAATTCTTAGGTTTTGAACAAAACTTTAAAAATTCGTTGACTTCACTACCTATGGGTGGTGGTAAAGGTGGTTCTGATTTTAACCCAAAAGGAAAATCAGACAGAGAAATAATGCACTTCTGCCAAAACTTCATGCTTGAATTATGGAGAATAATTGGACCAGAAACTGACGTTCCTGCTGGTGATATCGGTGTTGGTGCAAAAGAAATCGGATATATGTACGGCATGTACAAAAAATTAGCTCAAGAACACACAGGCGTTTTAACTGGTAAAAGTATTAAATGGGGCGGTTCTTTAATGCGTCCACAAGCTACCGGTTTTGGTGCTGTTTATTTTGCAGAAGAAATGCTAAAAACTAAAGGCGAATCATTTAAAGGAAAAACTGTTTGTATTTCAGGTTTTGGTAATGTTGCTTGGGGTGCTGTTACAAAAGCTACAGAGCTAGGCGGAAAAGTCGTTGCTATTAGCGGTCCTGACGGATATATTTACGACAAAAACGGTATCAGCGGCGAAAAAATTGACTATATGGTTACTTTAAGAGGAACAAATCAAGATATAGTTGAACCTTATGCAAATAAATTTGGTGCCGAATTCCACAAAGGAAAAAGACCTTGGGAAGTTAAATGCGATATAGCTATGCCATGTGCTACCCAAAACGAATTAAATAAAGAAGACGCCGAAAATTTAATGAAAAATGGTTGCTGGTGCGTATGCGAAGGTGCTAACATGCCTTGTACGCCAGAAGCTGTCGAAATTTTTATGGAACATAAAATTTTATTCGCTCCTGGTAAAGCTGCTAATGCTGGTGGAGTGGCAACTTCTGGACTCGAAATGTCACAAAATGCTCTTAAATTATCTTGGTCTGCTGAAGAAGTTATACAAAGACTTCACACTATCATGGTTAATATTCACGCTGCTTGCGTTCAATATGGTAAAGACAAAACAGGTTACGTTAACTATGTAAAAGGTGCTAACATTGCTGGTTTTATGAAAATTGCTGACGCAATGGTTGAACAAGGTGTAATTTAATAAAAAGAACTTAATAAATAAAAAAAGCCGCTCTAAGGAGTGGCTTTTTTTTTGACGATTATAAGCTTTTTTCTCTCGACCTCAACAATGACAAACATAACTATAATTGCAAAATATCATTTGGAATTATTATATTGGGCTTACAGCCAACATATCCACGGATTGGCATAGTATTAAAAATAAATCTGAATGTTTTTGATTAAATTTTTATTAAGTACTGCCCTACGGGCAGGGAAGTGGTGGGGACAATTCACCGCAGGCTGTCGCCTGCGGTTAATCATATTTTGCCCTACGGACAAGGAAGCATTTTAGGCTAAAGCCAAAAATTATAAATTTGCAATAGTCAATACGCAATGAATTGCGGATTTACAATGCAAAATTTATTATACATTTTCATAATCTTTAATTCTCCATTCTATTACACACCTTTGGTGCTTATGCTCACCCGCAATCCCCGCCATAGCCCTAACAGGCTATGCTAATGATTACGCTGCGTTGCAGCTTGTGCCTGCAAAATTTGCAATAGTCAATACGCAATGAATTGCGTATCTATAATGCAAAATTTTATTATACATATTTTTTATTTTATAAACAGCTCAAACATTCTATGTTTAAAATCATCAATTCTTTGTTGAGGATAGTTTTCGTCTGCGTGCAAAAAGTCTAAAGCAAAACCTTTTAAAATTGAAATGAACAGACTTTTTTCAATTTCCGGTTTTTCAAAACGCTCTTTAAAATATCGGTTTATTAATCTTTCTGTTTTTTGAAATTGCTCGCCATAAGGCTCGCTCTGAAATAAATTAAAACTCCCTTTTTCGGTAGCTAACTGAAAATATAACTTCCAATAAATTTTATTTTGCTCAATTAATTCAAAATATGAAGAAAGAAAATCTTTCATCTCATCTGTCGTAACCTCGTCATCGTGGTCGGGATTCATTAAATTCATAATTATTTCAACAAACTCTTCATAAATTGACGACAATAAAGCTTCTTTATTTTCAAAATAATTATACATTAAACCTTTTGAAATTTTTGCCTCACGCGCTATCATACTTATTGAACTCGCATGATAACCCTTATTTGCAAAAAGATTTAAAGCAGTGCTAAGAATAAGTTTTTTCTTATCTGAACGTATTTCTTTAAACTGACATAAATTTCGTGGCGACATTTGTAATAAAATTATTGAACGATTGGTCAAAATTAATCATTATTAATAAGATTTCAAAATAATTTATGCTTTTGCTAAAACTGCTATGCTTAATTTTACTCCGTAAATTTTTAATAATTCCTCGCCACAGGCTTCGAGTGTTGAGCCTGTAGTAATAACATCATCTATCAATAATATGTGTTTAGTTTCTAAGTCTCTAGGGCGATTTATCTGAAACTTTCCCGAAACATTTCTCCATCTTTCTTCTTTATTCATTTTTGTTTGAGTGGTAGTCTCTACAGACCTAACAAGATTATCACAAACAAGTGGAATTTTTGTAATTTGCGAAATTCCCTTAGCTATCATCTCGCTTTGATTATATCCTCTTTGTTTTTGTCGATTTGCATGTAAAGGAACAGGAATTAAAATATCAATATCTTCAAAATTTCTTGTTTTTACCATTTCCGACCCCAGCTCTTTACCCAAAATTACTCCAATTTCAGGCTTATTTCGATATTTTAAACTATGCAATAATCCACGAAACCTACTGCCCTTATGAAAATTAAATAAAGCAGTAGCTTTTTCAACTTTTATCCTGCCTGCAAAAAGCTCTGTCAAGGGATTTTCTATAAACTTGCTAAAATCTGTTCGCGGTAAATCAAAAAGACATTTTGTACAAATAGCTCCTTCATTTTTTGACAAAGCCTCACCACAAGCCTCGCAAATATGAGGGTAAAATAAAAACCAAAAATCTTCTAAATATATTTTAAATTTATTAAACACAAAAATTAAATTCAAATCATAATATATTGGTAAATATAAACTTATTTTTGCAAATAGTTCAAAAAATAAAAATTACTATGAAATTTTTGACTTTTGTTGAATTGCCAAATAATGATTTCAGTATTTCACATTCTGATAATTGTGTTTTTATAGGTTCTTGTTTTGCCGAAAATATTGGAAATAAATTATTCCAAAATAAATTTAAAGCTTTTATCAACCCGACAGGAATACATTATAACCCATTATCGCTTGCAAAATCAATAGAAATGGCGATAAACTCAGAATTAATTCAAGAAAAAAATATTTTTCAAGCAAATTCTTTATTTAATAATTTTAATTTTCATTCAAAGTTTTCAAAACCAAGCAAAAAAGAGGCAATTTTATCTTTTAATTCTGCACTTAAACAACTGAGAAATGCCTTAATATGCTCAAAATTTTTATTCGTAACTTTCGGCACTTCTATGGTTTACAAAAACAAAACTGATAATTCTATTGTTTCCAACTGCCACAAACTTCCTGCAAAACAATTTACACTAAACTTTTTAGATTGCGATGATATTGTCTCAACTTGGCTAGAAACTATTGAACTTTTAAGAAAGGAAAATTCAGGCTTAAAAATAATTTTCAGTCTTAGTCCTATTCGCCATTTAAGAGATGGAGCTATTCAAAACCAACAAAGCAAAGCCAATTTATGTATAAGCATAAAAAAAATTATAGAAAGAACAGAAAACAGTTATTATTTTCCTGCTTTTGAAATTGTAAACGACGAACTTAGAGATTATAGATTTTATGCCGAAGATATGATACACCCTTCTGCCTTAACAATAGACTATATTTACGAAAAGTTTTCAGAATCATTTTTTGATACAAATACAAAAATTCTTAATAAAAAAATTGAAAATATTATAAACGCAAAAAATCACAAAGTGTTTAATCCAAAATCAGAAGAACATAAAAAATTTTGTATGAAAGTTTTAAACGATATTGAAAACTTAAAAAATACTGCCTTGAATTTTTCAGATGAAAAAGCATATTTTAATTCTTTTTTATAAAAAAATATAAGTCTACAAAACATTTTAAGAAATAATTTGTTTTGGAAGTGAACAAATATAGAAATAAGTATTATTTTTGCTTAAAAGTTAAAATTTTGTATAATAAAAAAAAAGATAGATCATGAAGAAAATTCTATTGATTAGCTTAGCTATAATATTTGCAAGCTCAATATTTGCACAAAAAATTGAAGTAAAAGAAGTAAGTGGCAAATTTCGTAACGGAAATCAAAATGCTCTTTCAACTTATGTTTATCACAGTAATTTAAAAACAGTACAGAAAGAGTTTCAGAATTTGCTAAAATCATACAAAGGGAAAGTTTCTACAAAAAAAGGCGAAATGATTGGTGATGATTTGTTAATTCCTTCGGTAAGCAATAACACTATCGATGTTTATGCATATTTTGTCGACACCAAAGATGGAGCTGTCGAAGTTATTGCTGGTTTTGATTTAGGCGGTGCTTATCTTTCCTCATCAATGCACCAAGAGCAATATGCTAGGGTAGTTCAAATTATAAGAGAATTTTCTTTAAAAATTACCGAAAAGGCTTATGCAGATTATATTAAAGGCGAGGCTAAAAATTTAACATCAGCAAAAAAAGCTCACGAAAAAATGCTAAAAGAAAGAACGAATCTTGAAAAACAAAACCAGGATTTTAAAAAGAAAATTGAGCAAAACGAAAAAGAAATTGAAAAAATGGGAAAGAAAATTGATGACAACGCTTCTAAACTAAAAGAAATGGAATCTGAGTTTGATAAACTTAAAAAAGCAGAGTCAAAAATTAAATAAATAAAAATTAAGGCTGTCAATTTTGGCAGCCTTTTTTTATTAAAATTTCTTTTGATAGAAATGACAATAAGGACGAGCTCCCGATTTTTTATAATAATTTTGATGATAATCTTCTGCAACAAAAAACTCACTAGCAGGAATTAATTCTGTAACTACTTCGTAAGATTTTTCTCGTAAGATATTAATTAACTTTTCGCTTATAAGTTTTTGCTCGTTATTTGTATAAAAAATTGCAGACCTATATTGATTGCCAAGATCAGGTCCTTGACGATTTAACTGCCCAGGATCATGAATTTCAAAAAATATTTTTGCTAATTCTTCAAAATTAATTTTAGTTTTATCGAATACAATTTTTATAGCTTCAGCATGTCCTGTATCTAAATTACAAACGTCTTCATAAGTAGGATTTTTTGTTTTTCCGCCAATATAACCGACCTGGGTTTCTAAAACGCCATCAAGTATAGCTAAATGGTGTTGCACTCCCCAAAAACACCCACCTGCAAAAATTGCTGTTTCAAACTTTGACTGCAACTTTGGCTGAGGTTCAGCCTTAAAATATAAAGAAATAGAATTTACGCAATGTCTTATATTTTTTGGTGTAAAGCCTTCGTTTTCAAAAACATGACCTAAATGAGCCGAACAATTTGAACATAAAATTTCTGTTCTAAAGCCGTCAGCATCAGGAATGCGTTTTATAGCTCCTAGTATTTCATCATCAAAAGCGGGCCAACCACATTTGGCATCAAATTTATCTTTTGAACTATATAAAGCAGCTCCACATTGTTTGCAAAAATAAGTACCTTCAGAAAAATGTTTGTCGTATTTTCCACTAAAAGGAGCTTCTGTTCCTTTATTAATTATTACACGTTTTTCAGCTTCACTGAGAGTATTCAAGTTTTGTTTCATAAAAAAATTAAAAAAGCTTATATATTAGATAAAACTAAATTTACACCGTCATTATTTCTTTTTCTTTATTGCTAATTACGAGGTCTACTTTTTTAATAAACTCTTCGTGATTTTTATGAACTTCTTGTTCTGCACTTTTAGCTTGATCTTCAGAAAGTCCGTCTTTTTTTAGCTTTTTAAATTCTTCAATCGCATCACGCCTTTGGTTTCTAATAGCAACTTTTGCATTTTCACCTAAAACTTTTACTTGTTTAACTAATTGCAAACGTCTTTCTTCGGTCAAAGGTGGTACCAATATTCTGATTACTTCGCCATTATTAGCAGGGTTAAAGCCTAAATTAGCAGCCATAATAGCTTTTTCAATCACAGGGATAACATTTTTATCCCAAGCTTGAATAAAAATAGTTTTTGCATCTGGGCAAGTAATATTTGCCACCTGCGAAATTGGAGAAACAACTCCATAATAATCAACTCTAACACTATCCAACATAGCCGGATTAGCTTTTCCAGCCCTAATCTTTGTTAATTCTTTTGCCAAATGTTCGAGTGCTGCTTCCATTCCCTCGTTTGCCGCTTCGCTATATAATTCTAATTCTTCCATATTTCAATTTTTATCTTAATTTTCAATTATTGTACCAATCTTTTCGCCATTAATAACTTTTTCTAAATTGCCTTTAGAATCCATATCAAAAACAAGTACAGGCATATTATTTTCTTTGCACATTGTAAAAGCAGTTAAGTCCATTACTTTAAGTTTTCTTTCATAAACCTCGTCAAAACTTATTTTATCAAATTTTGTGGCTTTATGATTTTTTTCGGGGTCATCAGAATAAACGCCGTCAACACGAGTTCCTTTCAAAAAAACATCAGCTTCAATTTCTATTGCCCGCAATGCAGAAGCCGAGTCGGTAGAAAAGTATGGATTTCCTGTGCCTCCTGAAAAAATACAGACATAAGCAGAATTTAAAGCTTCCATAACCAAAGGCTTTGCATATCTTTCGCCTATTGAGGCAATACTTAGCGAAGTAAAAACTTTTGTTTTAACTCCAATAGATTCAAGAGCCGACTGTAATGCTAAAGAATTTATAACAGTAGCCAACATTCCCATTTGGTCGCCTTTTACCCGATCAAAACCTTTAGCCGAACCCGACAAACCTCTGAAGATATTCCCTCCGCCAATAACTATACCTATTTGAATACCTTTTTCAGAAATTGTTTTTATCTGTTCGGCATATTCTATTAATCTGGCCTCATCAAAACCTTGTTTCTTATCCCCTGCAAGGGATTCGCCACTCAATTTTAACAATATCCTATTATATTTTCGCATAATAAAGCATTTTGTTCACAAAAATAAACAATTTACTGTTAAATAAAATATTTTGTTTATATAAATATATTAAAACAAGATTATAAATTTGCATGTAAATATTTAAAATGATTAATTTAATTTTTTCTAATACCGATAGCGAAAGACTTTTGATTTTAGCAGAACTTAATCAAAAAATTTCAAAATTAATTGAAGATGAAATTGGTATAAGCGAAAATCAGATTTCAAAAATTGAAAAATATTTTGATATTTTTGAAAAATTAAAAAGTTTTGAAGATTTTGTAAAATCACAGCAAGAAAAAGAAGATAAAGAGTTTGCTGAAATATTTAATAAAGCTAAAATATTTGTTGTTCATTATTTTAAATCTCTTTTTATGGCAATAGAAAGAGGCGAATTAACTCCTCAAACGGCAAATTATTACGGCTTAAACTATCCTTTTGAAATTCCTAATCCAAAAAATGCAGACGAATTATTAGAAATTGCCGAAACTTTATTTAATTCAGATGCAATGCGAATAGGTTCTGGGGGCAAATATTTTGTTAATCCTGCCATTGGAACAGTTAAAGTGTGGGTAGAAAAATTTCAAGAAGCATGGCAAATAAAAAAATCTAAGTTTATTGTAAAAAAAGCAGAAGTAGAAAATATTGATAAAATACGCTTAGATACCGACCAGCTTATTTATGAGCTTTTTGAGCTTTTAAATTCAAGTTTTGAAGCTATTGAAACGGAAGAAAGAGTGCAACTTTTTGCAGAATATGGACTTAAAGTAGAATACAACGCCCATTTTGATAAAATTGAAAATATAGAAACCGACAATACAAAACCGGAAACTTTTGAAGGAACAATAGAAACAAAAAAAGATAAAAGAAATTCCGGCAAAACAGATTGCAATCAACTAAAATTTGATTTGTTTTTTTAAATAAAAACTTTTCATTTGCCCGATTTGTTTGACCAGCTACTTTGGAAAAATTTCATTTTGTCTTCGAGAAATATCTACTAACAACAAATTTCGTTTAAATATTTTGCTAATATTTTGGTTTGATTTTCTACGCTATAAGACTCAATCTTTGTGGCAGTCCCGAAATTTGAGTTTTTTAAATATTTTTCAAAAATTTCTAGCAAATAAGTTTTAATTTTTTCGTAATCGTCATATTCAAAAGATTTTCCTGCATTTGAGTTTTGAATAATCTTAGAGACATCGCTATTTTGAGGTCCTAAGCATAAAATAGGTCTATTTGCACGCAAATTTTCGAATAATTTTCCGGGGATTCTTCCTTTTGCATTATTAGCAATATTTAGAGGTAAAAATAAAAGCTGAGCTTTTTGTGTTAACTCAATAGCTTGCGGTCGAGAAATATTTCCAAGGGCTTGATAATTTTCTTCCAAACCTGCTTTTATTATCATTTCTTTTATGGAATAATCAACTATTCCTGCGAATTTAATTTTTAAAGCTTTTCCGAATTGAGTATTTTCCTTTTTTAAATCGCTTAAAACTTTAATAAAAGTTGTAGGTAAGCGGTCGTAGCCGAGCTGTCCGGCGTGAATAATGCTAAACTCGTTATCAAAACTATTAATTTTTATTTTAAAATCATTTTCATCGTAGCCCCAGTAAATTACATCAACATTTTTACCGCCAATTTTTTCCAAATCTTTTTTCCAAGTTGGGCTAACAATAGTTGTTTTCTTAGCAGTTTTAAAAGCTTCTTGCTCTAATTTATGATGAATTTTATTGGCAAACTTTCCAATTTTCAACATTTCGTAATAATCTACCTGGGTCCACGGGTCTTGAAAATCCATAAGCCAAGGTATTCCTGTAGCTTTAGAAAGTTTCATGCCAATAACAGTGTTAGTATGAGGCGGTCCATCTGTAAAAATAGCATCTACAGGGTTTTCTTTTAAATATTTTTTCAGAAAACGCAAAGAAGGTTTTATCCAAAATTTACGTGCGTCAGGAATAAAAAAATTTCCTCTTATCCAGATTGCAATTTTATCAATTAGACTTTGCTTTCGGTCTCTAACGTAAACCGGGTTTGCAGAATCTGTTTTTTTTCTACCCGAAATTTTCTTAAAAATATCAAAAGGTTCAAAAATTTTAGTTTTTAAAATTGTAATATTTTCGGGTATATGTTCAAAATTTGTATTGTCGAAATAAGGATATTGAGCATTTTTAGGTGCATAAATCACAGGTTCCCAACCAAATTGCTGCAAATATTTAGCAAATTTGAGGCAACGATGAACACCAATTCCGCCTGAGGGTGGCCAATAATATGTTATTATTAATACTTTTTTCACAAAACAAAATTAAAAAAATAAAACTTTCAATAAAATTATAAATCTACAATTTGTCTTGGATATTCAAATCCATTATATTCTTTAGCCGAAGAAATATAAGCTCCTGCAGGGTCAACGCACAAGATATCACCTTTTTTTATTGATTTTGGGAGCCAAACATTATATGAAAACACGTCATGTGTGTCGCAACTTGGTCCGCAGACGACAAACTCTGCTAATTCACAATTTTTACTTTGTTTTTCAGCTTTAATATTATAAGTTAGCCCGCTTAAAATCCAATAAAAGCCTTGAAAGATTCCAGAATCAACAAATATCCAAGTTTTATTATTTCTTTTAATTTTTTCAATAATTTTTACATATAAAATTCCGGCATAAGCAAGCAAAAAAGAGCCGGGTTCAGCAATTACGCTAATATTTTGAGAACGCCATTTATTAAGAAAAGGCAAAATTATCTTGGCTATTTTCTCTAAATTTTCTTTTCCGTTATCTTTATGTGCAGGAAAACCCGAACCAATATTTACAAACTTAGGTTTTTGTGAATTAATAATTAATTCCTCAATAATAGAATCAATATAAGCATAAACTTTTTGCCAATTTTCAAAATTAGCATTATTCCAGCCTAAATGAAAACTAAAACCGAGTGGATTTAGCCCTAATTTTTGAGAAATTTTAATTAATTCAAACAAAATAGTTTTAGAACAACCGAATTTCTTTGTAAGCTCCCATTCGGCTCCTTGGTTACTAATATTTAAACGAAAATAAACGGCTGAATTTGGTGCAAATTTTGCAATTTTTTCGACTTCTATTTTGCTATCTAAACCAAAAGTTTTTACGCCTAAGTTATAAGCTTTTAAAATATTTTCATCAGCTTTTACAGGGTTTCCGTAGAAGACATTTTCGGGATTTATTCCTAAGTTTGTTAATTTTTCAATTTCGGAAATAGCACCGACTTCAAAATTTACGGCTAAAGATTTTAAATTTTCTAAAAGTTTATTATCCGAATTTACCTTTATTGGATAAAATATTTCGGAATTTTTAAAAGCTAAAATTTCTGTAAAATATTTTAAATTGTCAGCAACAGCTTTAAGTGAAAGTTTTATATATGGAGTTTTACTTATTTTCATCGAAAATTTTATTTTGCCTTAAAATAGATTCTTTATGTATCATTTGCAAAATTTTAAGTAAAAACTCTTGATTAATATTGTCGGGGTTTGCATATTTAAGGCGAGACTCAACAATAGTTTTCCACCTTTCCAATTGCAAAATAGTAATATTATTTTGTATTTTAAGTTTTCCTATTTCGTCAACTAATTTAAACCTATGTTCCAACATATCAATAAGTTGAAAGTCTATTGCGTCAATTTTTTCGCGAAAATCATTTAATTTATTTTGAAAATCAGAATTAGTCGAAAAAGATTTTCTAAAATTTAGTTTAGAAATAATATTTGCAAGCTCGGCAGGTTTAATTTGTTGTTCTTTATCGCTAAGAGCAATTTGTGGATTATAATGAGTTTCGACCATTATTCCACACATATTCAAATCTATGGCTCTTTGCGAAATTTCGCTAATATATTCAGGTTTTCCGGCAATATGGCTAGGGTCGCAAATAATTTTTACTTGTGGAAAACGTCTTGCAAGCTCTATAGGAATTTCCCAGCGCGGGATATTTCTTAAATAAGTTTTTTCGTAAGGATAAAAACCCCGATGAATTGCATAAACGCTTTTTACACCGGCTACTAAAAATCTTTCTATAGCTCCTATCCAAAGTTCTATATCGGGGTGAATAGGATTTTTTACAAAAACTTGAATATCTTTTTTATCACAGGCCGACACAATTTCTTGCACAGAAAACGGATTTGCAACAGTTCTTGCTCCAAGCCAAAAAGCATTTAAGCCATGTTTAAAAATTTTTTCTATATGAGTTGCACAACCAGCTTCAGTAATTGCAGGTATTCCAAACTCAGTTTGAACTTTATTAAGCCAAACCAAAGCCTTGCTACCAGCTCCCTCAAAACTGCCGGGTCGAGTTCGTGGTTTCCAAACTCCTGCACGAAAAAAATCAGGTTTTAGGCTATTGCTAAGTTCAAAAGCTGTTTGCAAAACCTGTTCCTCAGACTCAGCACTACAAGGACCAGCAATAATGGTAAAATCTTCACACATAATTGACAAAGATAAAAATTAATTTTTACATAAGTGCCAACTAAATTATTCTCCAAAAAGAAAACTACTAAAAAAGAAACTACCCAATAACACAAAATTATTATTTGGAATTAGTTTAAATAAAATTAACTTTGCATAAAATTTTAAATAATGAATTTTTTAAGATTAAAAATCTTTCGTCTTATTTTATTAGCCATATTTTTGATTTATTTCATCAGTAGTTCATTATTTACACATGTTCACGAAGTAAACGGTATATTAATTTCACATTCTCATTTTTTTAATCCATTTAAGCAGCCCGACCCAAAAGGAGAAACACACCACCATAGCCAAAAAGAATTGGTTCTTATTGACATTTTAAATCACGCATTATTAGCATGTATCAGTATTTTTGGTTTGTTTTTCAATATAAAGCTAATTTTGAAAAATATTAATTTTAGAAATATTTTTCAAAATTTTTATCATTTATTTTTATTAGACACTCAAAATTTAAGAGCACCTCCTCATAAAAATTAATAAGAAACGAGATTTAAGAATTCAAGACTTATATTATTAAATTAAATTTTTATGAAACAGATATTGTTAGTATTAGCAATAATAATGAGTTTTTCATCTGTATTTTCTCAAAATAAATCAGATGCCAATATTTTTGGGCACGTTTTAAACGCAGAAACTGGCGACCATCTTTCCTATATAAATATTCAAATTAAGGGTAGCACTATTGGTACAGCCACAGATGCTACAGGTCATTATTATTTGCGTAACTTACCCGAGGGAACATATATAATTGAATCTTCGGGTTTAGGATATAAAACCACTCGTCAAGAAATTACAATAGAGCCTGGAGTATCAAAAGAATTAAACTTTTTTATTGAGGAAGACAAAATTCAACTCGAAACGGTTGTTGTAAGTGCGAGTAGAAATGAAGTTAATAGGAAGGAAGCACCAACAATAGTAAACGTATTAAGTCCTGTTATATTAGAAAATACCAATTCCAACAATTTGGCACAAGGCTTAAACTTCCAGCCTGGGTTGAGGGTAGAAAACAACTGCCAAAACTGTGGTTTTCAGCAAGTTAGAATAAACGGGCTTGAAGGACCCTATTCACAAATATTAATAGATAGTCGTCCTATATTTAGTTCTCTGGCAGGAGTTTATGGCTTAGAACAGATTCCAGCAAATATGATTGACAGGGTTGAAATAGTAAGAGGAGGAGGTTCGGCTATTTTTGGTTCAAATGCTATTGCGGGAACAATAAATATTATTACAAAAGAAGCCATTAGCAATACCATCAGTATTGCAAATACAACAAATTTAATTGGAGGAAGGTCGGCAGATAATTTCACAAGTTTAAATGCCTCATTAGTTTCAGATACATATAATTCAGGAGTTATAATTTTCGGTTCGACACGTCAACAAAGCCCTTACGACCACGATGGAGACGGCTTTACAGAAGTAAGTAAAAACAATGCAAAAAATATTGGTTTTAGGGCGTATTATAGAACTCAAAATTATGGTAAGCTTAGCATAGAATATCACAATATTAACGAATTTAGAAGAGGAGGCAACGAATTAGATTTACCACCACACTATTCCGATATTACCGAGCAAGTCAATCATAATATCAATACTGGAGGGGTAAAATATGATTTACATTCAAAGAACACAAAACACTTATTGAATATTTTTAGTTCGGCTCAAAAAATTGATAGAGATAGCTATTATGGAACAGGAAAAGACCCTAATGCTTATGGTAAAACAAAAGATTTTACAATAATTTCAGGATTTCAATATAGTTACTCTATGGATAAATTTTTATTTATGCCAGCGCAGCTAACTATTGGAAATGAATATACTCAAAGCAAACTTAACGATAAAATGTTAGGTTATAATAGAGAAATAGACCAACAAATTCATATAGAGAGTATTTTTGTACAAAACGAATGGAGAAATGAAAAGATTAGTATTTTATTAGGTGGACGACTCGACAATCACAATTTAATTCACAATCCGATTTTTAGTCCAAGAATAAATATACGTTATAACCCTAGTTCGTCTATTAGTTTAAGAACGAGTTATTCAAGCGGGTTTAGGGCTCCACAAGCTTACGATGAAGATTTACACGTTACTGCTGTTGGTGGTGTTGTAACTTTAATTAGTTTAAATCCTAATTTAAAAACCGAAAATTCCCAAAGCTATAGTGCTTCGGTAGATTTATATAGAGCCTTTGGTAAGACCGAGACAAATATTTTAATTGAGGCTTTCTACACAAACTTAGACAATGTTTTTGTTTTAGAAGAAATAGGAACAGATAATCAAGGAAATTTATTATTAGAACGCCGTAATGGCACAGGAGCAATTATTAAAGGAATAAATTTAGAAGGAAAACTTGCGCCTTCAAATAAATTTCAAGTGCAGTTAGGTTTTACTATTCAAAAAAGCGAATATGTACAAGCATTGCAGTGGAGTATAAACGAAAATTTAAAACCGCAAAAAAGAATGTTTCGCTCGCCAGACAAATATGGATATTTTACCGCATTTTATAATATTACAAAAAACTTTAGTTCGGCAATTTCTGGAACGTATACAGGTCCAATGCTTGTGCAACATTTTCAAGGATATGTTAGCGAAGACACCGAGTTTGAAACTCCAAATTTTATTGATTTAACAATTAAGTTTTCATATAACTTAAAAATAAATTCTAACATTATTTTTCAACTAAATGCAGGTGTTCAAAATATATTAAATTCTTATCAAAAAGATTTTGACCAAGGCGAGTATAGAGACGCCGGATATATGTATGGGCCTAGCTTGCCAAGAACATACTTTTTTGGTTTAAAAATTAATATTTAATAGATAAAATATCAATAATTATGACTTAAGTCCTTTTATTTCCAAGCAAAAGCATACTTTACAGCAATAATTCCAAAATTCATAGGATGTTTTTTATTCAAATCGCTTTGAAAACCAAGGGAAATATCTATACTTTGTTTGCCAAAATTAATTTTATCGCCAACAAATAATCTGTATTTGCTAAAATATGCTTCTCTAAAAACTTTGTGAGAGCGAAAAATTTCGCCTGAAAAGTAAAAATTATGTGCTTGGTTATGTAAATATTCACATTTTATTCTATGTCGGAATTTCATTTCATAAGGATTATCAATGTCGCTAATATTAAATAAATTTAAAAATTCTTTTTGAAACCTTAAACGATAATTTATTCTAAAATATTGACTAATTCGATAACGATAAGAAAAGTCAGAATTATACCTTATATTATGCTGAAAACTACCGAGATAATCATAATCTTTTGTATATCTGGCTCCAAGTGCAATTGAAAAGTTTTCATTAATTCTGTACGAAACAGCTAAATTAGAAATTATATCATCAATTTTTGTAAAATCGTGAAATAAACGTAATTGTTGTGAAAAGTCTAATTTAAACTTTTTATAAAATTTTTTCTCTACACCTGCCGACAACCACGCTCCTACATCATTTGTTACTACAAGTTCTTGAGCAAAGCTTAATTTGCATAAAAAACTTAAAAATAAAATAATATAGAATATTTTTAAATTTTTCATATTATTCTTCGTTTAAATTCCGAACAAATTATTGCACTTGCAATAGCAACATTTAATGACTCTGAATAAGTTTCAGAATTAGAAAAATTAGGAATAAAAAGTTTTTTATCGATTAGGGTTTCTAGTTCTTTTTTAATTCCCTGTCCTTCGTTGCCCATAATTACCATTCCCGATTTTGGCAAAGGAAATTTATAAATATTTTCGCCGTTTAAAAATGTTCCGAAAACTAAATTATTAGTTTCTTCTTTATATTTTAAAATTTGAGAGGCTAAATCTGCATAAACTACATTTATTCTTAAAAATGCTCCCATAGTGGCTTGTAGAGTTTTAGGCGAAAATAAATCGACACAATTATGAGAACAAATTACATTATTAATTCCAAACCAATCACAAGTTCTAAGAATAGTTCCAAAATTTCCAGGATCTTGAATTTCGTTTAAAGCTAGATAAAAATCATTTTTGGAGTACGAAATTTCTTTGTTTTCAGGAAAATTTGCGAGAGCCATAACAGAAGAATAAGTTTTAAAACTACTAATTTTCTGCATAATTTCAGGCGTAGTTTCAAAAATTAAATCTTTAAATTTTTCATAATTTGAATAATTTTCTGCAATCCATTCCGATATGGCAAAAATGCTTTTTATATTCAAATCTGAATTTAAAACCTCTTCAACAAGTTTTTTACCCTCAACAATAAAAAGCTTTTCCTTAAGTCTAAATTTTTTAATTTTTAAGGAATTTACTAATGAAATTTGTGCTTTGCTAATTTTGTTCATACAAAAGCAAAAATAAGATTTCTTATTTACTTATAAGCCTTTTTATAAAAATATTAAACTTAAAAACTACAAATTGTTGAAAAGCTGAAATTACAATAGGCTTTTCATTATTTTCAGATCTTCTTGTGGTAAAGTGCAATTAATTAGGTAATGTAAGTTTGAAACTAAACGATTAAGTGTCATATCATTAATTCTGTTATTTTTCTCTACTAAGTCCCAACGTGGAGCAATTTTATAAACTTTATTAAACACTGATGGATAATCAAAATTTCCTTGAAAAGAAATATCTATTACAATTACATTTTCGGGCAGGCAGTGACTTGGTATTTTAAAACTTGGCGAGGGCACAGCCGACACAACAATATCAGAAAGAGAGACACTTTCTAAAACTTTTTCGAATGGTGTGTATTGGTGGCAAACTTGCACATAAGCATGTTCGTTCAAAAACATTAAGGCTAAAGACCTACCTACAGCCAAAGAGTCGTTAATAATTGTTACCCGCTTAGCTTCTAAATCGAAAGGATTTGTTTTTACATTTTCGGGATAAAAACCGCGTTCTTCATAAAACTCTTCATAATCAAGACAATACCTTTTAAAAATACTTAAAATTCCTTTTGCTGTAGGCGGAATAACAAGACGTTGCAAATGTTCTGGGTCGCGAAATTTTTCAAATTGTACCAAGTAGCCCAAGGAAGAATTATGCAAACCTTCCACATCTTTCATAGGACTTATCATATTCATAAAAACAACATCTTTTTCGGCGAAACCACTTGGATACATTACCAAAATTCCATGGACAGATTCATCATCATTGAGTTTATTAATTGTTACTATAAGCTCCTCAGATGAAGAAACACGAAAATACAATGGTTTAATTTTATTTTTCTCACAAAACCGAATTATTCCTTTTGTATATGAGACAGAGCCTGGGTCATCGCTTGTTAAAATAACTGATAAACAAGGTTTTATATTATGTTTTTCATAAAAAGTTTGAACACATTCAATTATAGGAAGATCATATTTTTCAATAAGATGCTTTACATTTAAAATTTTATCAAAATAAGGGTTTTCCATTACTAGCTTTCTTTTTCAAATACATCAACATTTTTTATCCCTTCTTCATCAATCACAAATCTAATAGCAGTAACAAATTTATGCCAACCTTTGTTCCCAGCAGCACCTGGATTAATAAATAAAACCTGATATCGTTTATCAAAAACAACACTCATAATATGAGAATGACCCGAAATAAATAAATTTGGTTTAAATTTAATAAGAAGTTTTTCTATTCCCTTAGCATATTTATTTGGAGAGCCTCC
>CAYRQZ010000006.1:0-8929 GCA_964426585.1 uncultured Bacteroidales bacterium
CCAGCTGAGCTAAGCTCCCTTTTTTTATCCTATCTCAGCCATTGACCCTCCCGCCTTAGCGGGATGCTCTGAACCAGCTGAGCTAAGCTCCCTTTTTTTATCCTATCTCAGCCATTGACCCTCCCGCCTTAGCGGGATGCTCTGAACCAGCTGAGCTAAGCTCCCTTTTTTTATCCTATCTCAGCCATTGACCCTCCCGCCGCTGCGGAATGCTCTGAACCAGCTGAGCTAAGCTAAAAAACTTATTTTAAAAGAACTTCCCATTAATTGGGACTGCAAATATATATGGCTTTTTTATAATTCACAAATATTTTTTTAAATATTTTTTTAAATATTAAAATCTGCAAAAGTATTTGAATATCAAAGAGTTGCTAATAAATCGCCAACAACAAAAGTACTGCCACCTACAAAAATTAAGTCATTTTCTATAGATTCTTTAAGGGCGAGTTGGTATGCTAAGGCAACATTTTCTACAATTTTTCCATTTAATCCGTGTAGTTTTGCTTTTTCGCTAAGTAATTTTTCGTCCAAAGCTCGTGGAATTTGAGCTTTGGTAAAATAATAATCTGCATTTTTAGGGAATAATTTTAAAATTTCATCAATAGTTTTGTCATTAACAAAGCCGACAATTATTTTTAATTTATTGTATTTATAAGACAAAAGTTGTGGAATAGTGAAAGATAATCCTTCTTTATTATGCCCTGTATCACAAATAACTAATGGTTTTGAGTTTACAATTTCCCATCTACCTCTTAATCCAGTATTTTTTACTACTTTTAATAATCCTTGTTTTACATTTTCATTAGTGATATGAAGTCCAAGTTTTTTAAGTTGCTCAACAGTTTCTAAAATTGTAGCAAGATTTTTTTCCTGATATTTTCCTGACAAAGCAAAATTCAAATAAAAAGAAGTCATGTCAATTTTATTTTCAACTTTATATTTTGAAAAGTTTTTTGAAAATTCAAAGTCTTGTTCTATAATTTTGCATGAAAATTTTTTTGAGGCGAAACTCAAATTGCTTTTTAGTTCCTTAGCTTTATTAATAAAGACAGATTTTGTTTCTTCGTGTTCTTCGCCGATGACAACAGGAGTTTCTTTTTTAATTATTCCTGCTTTTTCGTGCGCAATTTGAGCTAGTGTGTTTCCTAAGAATTGAGTATGGTCTAAACCAATATTTGTAATAATTGATAATTGAGGGTTAATAATATTTGTTGAGTCTAAACGACCACCCATTCCCACTTCTACAACTGCTATGTCAATTTTTTTTGTTTCAAAATATTTAAATGCCAAAGCCACAGACATTTCAAAAAAGGAAGGTGTAATTTCTTTTATTAATTTTATGTTTGAATTAATAAAATCGCTAACAAAATTTTTATCAATTATTTTGCCGTTTACTTTAATACGTTCGCGATAATCTACCAAGTGTGGCGAGGTATATAGTCCCGTTTTATATCCTGCTTCTTGTAAAATAGAGGCTAAACTATGTGATACTGAGCCTTTGCCATTAGTTCCAGCCACGTGAATAGTTTTAAACTTTTTATGAGGCTGACCGAAAGCATCATCCAATAATAATGTATTGTTCAAGTTTGCTTTATAAGCAGCCGCACCAACTCTCTGATAAATTGGTAAAGACTTGAACATAAATTCAATTACCTGTTCGTAGTTCATTTTTTATTTGCTAAATTTTTTAAATCACTTTTCAACAATCTAGCAGGCGAGTTTTTACTCATTTTGTGCATATCATAGTAATATAGATTCCCTTCTTTTGTGTCAATAATGATTTTTATGCAGTAAGTTAAAGTGTTACTAGTTTGAGGTCCTATGATGTGAAGTATTATTGCGTCTTCGTCGTTATTATCGATTAGTTTTTTAATATCTTCACGATTAGAATATTCGAAATTAAAAGGATAGGCTGAAGCGAAAGCATTTTTTGTTCTTATCTCAGGTTCAACTTCTTCTTTTAATAAATAAAATGTTTTGTTCTTTGGAACAGTAGTTTTTGCCATATAATAATTCGCTAGTTTATCTTCGCTTAAATTTGGATTTTCATTACAAGAATTTACGTGCATTTGGGCAAATTTTAACATTAATCCAATTTTATATGAATATTCTTCTTCTAATGCTCCTTTGTAGCAGAGGGGAATAGCACAAAGAGTAGGCATGTCGTTTACAGTTTTATAATTTCCACCAATGGTTAAAATTAAAAAATCGAATAAAGTTTTTGTTTTATCTTTTTCGAAATAAACTTGATTAATCATTAAAAATGAGTTTTTCGGATTTGATTTTAAATTGTTAAAATCAGATTCATACACAAATTCATATTCTGTGATTGTCCAATGATTTTTTATAGCCTGTATCATTTGCTCGTTATAGTCCGAAAATTTATCATTTTTAAGGATTATGTAAGTTTTAGAATTTAAAAACTTAGTGATTTCTGATTGATTTGCCCTCGGTATTTTGATTTGGGAAAAACTATAAATATTAAAAGCTACAAACAAAATAATTATAAAACATTTTTTCATTTCTTTTTTATTAATTTATTATTCAGGTAAAAACAAAGTTCGTTTTTCGTTATAAAGTCGTACAAAATAAAATAATTGTTTTTTCTTTTTTCTTTTCGTTAATTTAGAAAATTCGTTGTAAACAGTAGGTTCTCGTTTAAAAACATTTTCAATGTTATTAAGATTATATTCTTTGATGTCTCCTGTTTCCATATCAATAAAATACTGTTTTAATTCTTCACTATGATACGCTCTTGAGCTCGGTGGAGAATAATAATATGGATTATAATAATAAGAACCATAAAATGGGTCTGAGCTAACATATCTAACAACGTCAACAATACAAATAAAATGTGAAATTGAACCTACAAAAGGTATTAAATTAGATTTTTTTGACCAATAAATATATGGTTTTCCGTTTTTTGAAAAGCCAAAAACATCAGAAATGCTTTTTCTAATTAATACCCCACGTTCGTCATTAAATATTATTGTTGACGCAGTATCGAGTCTATGGTAAAAATCATTTTTACTAAAATCGGGATATATTAAAGACTCGAAAGGGATAGGGGAATTATTTTTAAAATCGGTAAACTGCAAATAAATTCCGGGCTTAAACTCAAACCCAAAATCATATTTCACAAAACTATCATTTTGAGAATACGAGAGTTTAACAATAATTATTAGCAATATTATAAGCTTCAAAATTTTCATATATTTTTCAAAGATAATTGAAAATTGCAAAAATATTGCCAAAAACTTTAATTAAACGTTGATAATTTATCGAATTTTTATAATTTTGAACTATTAAAGTAATGAGCTTGCAATGATTAAAACTTTTGTAGTTTTTATTTTTTTATCTCTCCCGATTCTTGGCTATTCGCAGAAGCTTGAAGATTTTCCATTGTGGCTTAAAGGTATTTGGGAAATTAAATCTCATGGCAGTGTGTCTTACGAAGAATGGCAAGAAACTAATAGTGGAGTATTAATAGGAAAGACCTATAGAATCATTTCAAATGATACTATAATCTTCGATAATATGAGAATTTTTATTTTAGATGGTAAGCCTGTTTATGAAATGTTAGATAATGTTGGAGACAAGCAAATTTTAACAGAATATTTTTTAGAAAAACTTGTTGAGAATTATTGGAAATTTGAAAATTTTAAAGCTAATAATCCTCGAAGTATTAATTATGTTAAAATTTCTTCTGATACTGTTTATGTTTGGACAGAACATTATTCAAACGAAGCTTTTTGTACAGATTTTATAATGGTAAAAAAGAAATAACAGTTGCAGTTTGCAAAATTGTCATATAAAACTTACGATTTTCGTTTAAAAGAAGAAAATAACAAGCTTAACATTTTTGATGAGCTAAGGCGAAAGTGGATAGTTTGCACACCAGAAGAATGGGTTAGGCAAAATTTAATTCGTTTTTTAATAGAGGAATATAATTATCCTAAAAACCTTATTTCTGTTGAAAAATCTTTGTCGCTTGCTGGGCGAAACTACAGATTTGACGCATTAGTTTATGATAAGAATTTTTTGCCATTAATGATTATAGAATGTAAAGCTCCGAATGTAAAATTAGAACAAAGTGTTTTTGACCAAATTTGGCTTTATAATTATGAAATTAAAGCTCCTTATTATTTGATAACAAATGGTATTTCTTTTGTTATGGGTGAATGTCGTTCTGGGCAAAGTCCTAGTTTTTTTAAAGAGGTTTTTAATTATGATAAGTTATTATAAATAATTATAATAATTTCTTAGAAAAAATTGAAGAAAATATATTGTTATTAGTGTTTTAAAAGTTGATAAAAAAGTACGTCTTCAAATTCATTTCCTATTTTTTTCCATTCTTTGAGTTCACCATTTTTTACAAATCCAAATTTTTCGAATAATTTAATACTGATTAAATTATTTGCATCAATATTGCACCATATTTGGTTGACATTTAATATGTTGAAACAATAGTTTATAACAATAAGGAGGCTCTGTTCGGCTAATTTTTGGTTGCGAAACTCAGGCAATACCACAATGCCAATTCCTAGTCTTAGATGGTTTGGGTCGAACTCAAAAATGTCGACAACCCCCATTCGTTCTCCAGTAGTGCTGTCAGAAATAATTAATCTTAGTTCTTTATTTGTAAAAATATCGTAAACTGAATTGTCGATATGCTGTTTAATTTGCCAGCGAGAAAAAGGGGAGCGAGTATCACTAACCCACCAAACGCTTGTGTCATTTTCTAAGAAATACAGAAAATCTAAATCTTCTGGCTCGGGTTTTCTTAGTTCAATACTTTTGTTGTTAAGATGCATATTTAGTCCCTCCACGATTTTATAATAATATTAATATCTTGTATTAAATGATAATCTTTTGCATACATTAAATTTATTCTTTGGGCAAGTTCTTTTGTTATATTCGATTTTTTAATATTTTGAAGTGGTGAATAAATTCCTTTTTTAATTTTTGGAAGCATACTAATATCAATATTTTCAGTTTGATAATACGATACAAAAGTTTTGTTTCCTGCTAAAATTGAGAAAAGATTTTTAATTTTATCTTTTGGGTTTTTCATAAAAAATACAATCAAAGGATAAAATAAAATAAATATGAAAGAAAAAATAAAATCTAAAAGTCGTTTATTCCTTTGATTTTCAGGTTTAACTATACTGTTTATGTCAATATTATAAAGTTCGCCTGTAGTATTTATTGAATTGCTACCAATTACTGAAAAACCATTTGGGCTAGCAATTTTATAATCTAATCGTGGATTATTTAGTTGCAACATTGTTCGAATAATCTGTTGAGCTTGAAGGTTTTTAGCACAAAAAATAATTTCATCAATTTTATTAATTTTTACAATCTCATCTAATTGTTCTAAGCCGCCAGCAAAAATATCACTTTTTGCCTCATTTTCGGGATTTACGAAAGCTGTGATTAGAATTTTTGAGTTAGTATTATTAATTAGTTTCACTAAATCTTTACTCTCTTTTTCGCTTCCGACAATTGCAACACGTTTTTTACCTGGTAAATTAATTTTAAAACTCTCTCTTCCCGTATAATGTAGTGCAAATCTTATGACAGGAATTAAAATTAAAGCCCATATAGTGCTTAGTAAAATTATAGCTCTTGAAAAGCGTAACTCAATAGGTAAAAGTGAATAAAAAACTAAAATTAATAATACTCCAACACTAATTCCTTTGTAAATATTTTTCAATTTTACTGGTTTATCATAAGCACCTGTAAAAATTAAAGAAATTAACCATATTAATAGATATGCTAGCAATCCCCACAAAAAAACATTATGAGGATAAGCATCTTTTGTCCCAAATTGATATACAGACCATATCGGAGTAATAATTAAAAATCCTGCTAAAATTATTAATAAGTCTATGATAGGTGTTAGTATAGTTCTAAAAAATCTATATGTAATAGCTAAGATAGCTCTAAAATATATTGCTAATTTAATAAGTGCGACAAAATATCCTGCATTTTTCTTTGAAAAGTGCTTTTTTGCAAATATTATCATGGCATTGTAAAACACAAGCACATAATTTACGCTTCCTTTTTTAGTAGATTCACCTTTATAATGAATTATTGTTGTTTCGGGGTAATAATAATTTTTGTATGCACCAAGTGTAATTCTATATGACAGGTCAATATCCTCGCCATACATAAAAAATGTTTCGTCTAAGATCCCAATTTTATCTAGACATTCTTTTCTTAAGAGCATAAAAGCACCTGAAAGTACATCAACAACATGAGTTTTATCTTTATCTAAATATGATAAATGATATTGCCCAAATTTAGCTGAATTTTTAAAAAGTTTTGACAGACCGAATATTTTATAAAAAGCAACTTTCGGTGTTGGCAGTCCGCGTTTTGATTCTGGTAAAAATCGTCCTTTACCATCAATCATTTTCACACCTAAACCACCGGCATCGAGGTGAGAGTCCATAAAATCGCAGACTACTTTTAAAGTTTTTTCTTCGATAACTGTATCAGGGTTTAATAATAAAATATATTCAGATTTAGACTCTTTTATTGCTTGATTATTGGCATAAGAAAAACCGTAATTAACTTTATTTTCTATTAATTTTACTTGCGGAAACTTTAATTTCACCATTGCTGCCGAGCCATCAACAGAATTATTATCAACAACAAAAATTTCGGTTTCGCAATGTTTTGCTGATTCTATTACAGAATTTAAACACTGTTCTAAAAAGTGCTTAACATTATAATTTACTATTACAACCGAAAGTTTCATTTCTATTAAATTACAAAGTTAAAAAATATTATGAAAATTGTATAAATAATTTAGAAAACAATAAAGGAAAATGATGAGTTAAAATGTTTGATAATTATGCAAATCATAGCCGTAATGAAAAATGAAAAAATGAAGAAGCTGTGCGCTGAAATTTATATTTATTTCATTTTCGATTTTAGCAGAAAAAACCCTTGGACCTAGGACAATATTTAATGATGTTCTTTTAGTACATAATAAGAAATTGTATATTGTTGTCTATCAATTGTTTATATTGCGTTTTGAAATAATGCGGTAAATGGGAGCAAAAAAAATAGGCTACATATTTTGTAGCCTATTTTTTTATAGTTTGAAATTATTTATTATTTCATTAAATTAACTTTGTGAGTAGTAATATCATTACCGTTGATAACTTTTACGAAATAAGTTCCGTTAGCAAAACCACTCATATCAATAGCGTTGCTTACTTGAGCGTTATTAATATTTCTAACAACTTGTCCCATTGTGTTCATAATAACAACATTTGCGCCTTCTACGTTTTCAATATTGATTGTTCCGTTTGAAGGATTAGGATAAATATTAACGTTAGAATTATTTGCAATTGGGCTATTCTCAACATAAGGTACATTTAAACGAATTGCAGGAGCTCTGTTAATCCAACCAATACCTTGTTCCCAGTTTCCACTACTTAAAATTCTAACAAATGAGCACCAATCGCTATAGTTAGTTGAAGCATCAATACCTATATAAATGTCGCTATCTTCACTAGTGTTTAAATAGAAATACTGTGCGGCAGCAACAAGCATAAAAGGAGCGTCAGCTTCGTCAAAGTCGATAGAAGTATTGTCAGAGAATTGAACTGTTGACCATACGCCAATGTTGCTTTCGTCAAACATTATAAGATCAGACTCAGCTATAGTAGCCCAAGCACTTCCATCATTGTATAATAAATTAATTTTAAAAGCATTGTCTGGAGTAGTTCTTGTTGTAAAGAAAACATCAACACTTTCGATAACAGTACTTTTATTTAACCAATATACAGCACCTAACATTTCTTCATCAACACCACCAGCAACCCAAGCGTTCATTGTTTGTCCACCATCAGGGTTAATATTGTCTAAATCGCGAGCAAAGACATCATTTGTGATATAAAATTTTGTAGAGTAATGATCATTATCTGCATTTCCATCTGTTTGACCTTGTACAGAAACTGTGTATTCGACGTTGTATTCACCAATATAAGGATTTTCTACGTAAAATTCTGGGTCTAAACAGTCAACTGTATCTCTTTCACCTGGGGCAATTGTAGAAGTATGAACAAAATCTTTGTTAAAAATAACTTCTCCATAAGGATTAGTGATTTTTACATTAGCAACTGGAACAATTGGTTCAGAACCTTTGTTGTCAACAACAAAATTGAAAACCATAAAAGCATTATCAGACTGCATTTGTGCAACTGGAATTTGTCCAAAATGTGATGAGTAATGGTAATAATCACCTCCTTCAACTGTATAATCTATATATATGAAAAAGTTCATTGCAGCATTATATAATAAAGCATCGTAAGCTGGAGTATCAAAAATTACAATATCATCAATAGACCAAGCGTAACCAAGTTGAAGATTGGCTGTATTGTTGTGCTGCCAACGGAATCTAATAGAAACTTCAGGAGAGTTAGCAACATAGTTTCCAATATAAATGCTATAATCAAAATCACCATATTGATTTCCTACAACTCCTTGGTTAACTTCAATGCTTGTCCAAGTTTCACCATCATCAGGAGAAACTTCAAGACTTAAAGTAACATATGAGGTATTTAAAGCTCTATAAACTTGTAACCAAGAAATAGAAGGATGCATAACACCAGTTAAATCAATATCGTCAAATTGAATATAAGAATCAAGTATAGTTGGTTGTCCGGGACCATTAATTGGAGAAATGTCTAAGCCACTAATAACATCAATAATAGCATAATGATTTGAATCGTCATCTTCATCATAATACTTATCATTAATAGTTGCAACAATATTGTAACCATAGTAATCTGCGGCATACTCTTCATTGTTATAAATATGCCAGCGATATTGTTCTCCTGCTGGGTCTTCGAAAGTTGTCCAGCTTACGGGACCTTCAAAATCTTGCATCCAAACGTAATCTTTAGCTTGG
>CAYRQZ010000006.1:9029-27214 GCA_964426585.1 uncultured Bacteroidales bacterium
TTTAACATTTAATTTAACATTTATTTAACTTTATTTATTTTAAATTTAAAAATAATATTACAAAAATAATAAAATAATTTTACAACAAAGTATTTTCACACTTTTTTTTCTTTAAAAACTCAAAAACTTTTAAAAAGGTTGCATGAGAATTTATTTTTGCTAATAAAAAACCATTTTTCCCATCAAAAATACCAAGTTTAATAAAATACATTAAAACAAATTTGTATATTGGTTTAGCATATAACATAAAATAATTATAATTTTTCCCTTTTTCGAGGTCTTTTATAGCAGATAGTTTAGCGTATTTTTTTGCTTTTAGTTTATGTTCTTCAACGCTATTATATGTATAATGTAATAAGTGTCCTTTAATAAAAATTTTTTTTGGTTTTTGAGAAAAAACAAGTTTTTCATGTATTTTTCCTTGCCAATGTGCATAATTTTTATTCCATATTCTATATTTTTTGTCGGGATACCAACCTCCAAACCAAATAGCCTTACCGCAGTAATGATTTAACAAATTAAAACCATAAAAATAATTGTCGTTTTCAAAATTTATTTTTTCAATAGATGAGTATAATTTTTCAGAAAGTACTTCGTCGGCGTCTAATGATAAGATATAATCGTATTTTGCTAAGTTATTGCCATAATTTTTTTGATTACTATAATCGTCAAATTCTCTAACAAAAAATTTAACTTTATAATCTTCACAAATTTTTTTTGTATTATCTGTTGAGCCGGAATCTACTATAATAATATCGTCGCTTAAATTTTTTAAAGCCGAAAGACATTTGCCAATATTGTTCTCTTCGTTGAGAGTTATTATTACAACACTTAATTTACGCATTAATTAAAAAATTACAATAATTTTACAAAACTAATAAAATCGAAGCTAAATTTTTATGAAATCAAAAACTTATTGTATAATTATTTTTTTTTTACACCTATTATAAGTATTTTTGACAAAATTTTAATTTAATAAATAAAACATTTAATTTATGAACAAAATAATATCAGTTCAAGAGGCGATATCAAAGATTGAAGACGGGATGACAATAATGATAGGGGGATTTTTAGCAGCTGGGTCGCCTATTACAATTATTTGTGCTTTGGTTGAAAAAAAGATTAAAAATTTAACTTTAATTGTTAACGATACAGCTTTTGCTGAAAAAGGAATAGGATTGCTAATTGCAAATAAACAAGTTAAAAAAGTAATAACTTCGCATATAGGAACTAATACTGCTAGTATTGAACAATATAATAATAAAGAAATTGAAATTGAGTTTGTTCCTCAGGGTACTTTAGCTGAGAGAATAAGATGCGGTGGTGCTGGTTTAGGCGGAGTTTTAACCCCAACTGGTTTAGGGACAATAGTTCAAGAAGGGAAACAAATAATTAATGTTAAAGGTAAAGATTATCTATTAGAAACAGCTTTGCGTGCAGATATTGCCTTAATTGGTGCAAGCCTTGCCGATGAAGATGGTAACTTATACTATAAAGGTACAACTCAGAACTTTAATCCGCTTATGGCAACTGCTGCTGATTTAGTTATTGCCGAAACACGAAAACTTGTTAAAGTTGGTGAAATAGCAATGGAAAATGTACACACTCCAGCTTTATTTATTGATTATGTTGTTAAACCATAAAAATTTTAAATATGAAAATTACATCTATGATTAGGCTTAGAATGGGTGCAAATGACGCTCATTATGGTGGGAATTTAGTTGACGGGGCAAAAATGCTTCAACTTTTTGGAGATGTCGCAACCGAATTATTAATTAAAAATGATGGAGACGAGGGCTTATTTGTTGCTTATGACAATGTAGAATTTTTAGCTCCTGTTTTTGCTGGAGATTTTATCGAAGCTAGTGGCGAAATTGTTAGTCAAGGAGCTAGCTCCAGAAAAATGGTTTTTGAAGCAAAAAAAGTTATTAAACCTAGAGCTGATATTAATGATTCAGCTGCAGATTTTTTAGATGAACCTATTGTTGTTTGTCGTGCTAGTGGAACCTGTGTTGTTCCAAAAAATAAACAAAGAATAAATAAATAAAATTATGGATAAATTAATTATTACTGCCGCAATATGTGGTGCAGAGGTTACTAAAGAACATAATCCAGCAGTGCCATATACTGTCGAAGAAATTGTTAGAGAAGCAAAGTCGGCTGTCGATGCTGGTGCTGCAATTGTACATCTTCATGTTCGCGAAGACGACGGAACTCCTACTCAAAATAAAGCCAGATTTAAAGAAAATATTGACGCAATTCTAAAGGCTTGTCCAAATGTAATTATAATTCCCTCTACAGGTGGTGCTGTCGGAATGGCACCCGAAGAAAGATTGCAACCAACTGAACTGCCTATCGAAATGGCTACCTTAGATAGTGGTACAGTAAATTTTGGAGACGAGGTTTTCGAAAATACTTTGCCAATGATGAGAGCTTTTGGAAAAAGAATGTTGGAAAACGGTATTAAGCCCGAATATGAATGTTTTGAAATGGGACATATTGAAGCCGTTCTAAATATGGTAAAAAAAGGACAAGCGCCAGGCGCTCCTTTGCATTTTAACTTTGTTCTTGGTGTGCCAGGGGCTGCAAATGCAAATATTAACAATTTAGTGTGGATGGTAAATGCAATCCCACAAGGATCATCTTGGTGTGTAACAGGAGTTGGTCGCCACGAGTTTACTATGGCTGCCCATG
The DNA here is from genome assembly GCA_964426585.1 of uncultured Bacteroidales bacterium. Lineage (GTDB taxonomy): Bacteria > Bacteroidota > Bacteroidia > Bacteroidales > ML635J-15 > Bact-19. Next base: position 11,724 of record CAYRQZ010000006.1, read on the forward strand.
CAATTGCCATGGGAGGGCATGTTAGAGTCGGTTTCGAAGATAATTTATATATAGAAAAAGGTGTTCTCGCAAAATCTAACGGGGAATTAGTTGCCAAAGTTGTGAGAATGGCTAAAGAAATGGGAAGAGAAGTTGCAACATCAGACCAAGCAAGAGAAATATTAGGTTTAAAAAGAAAATAATTTTAATTTTTATCAAATTTATGCAAAAAAAAGGAAATAAATACGGCTTACACAGAGTTATTGAGCCAATAGGCGTTTTGCCTCAACCTGCAAAAAGAATTAATAATAATATGGACGAAATTTGGGATAACGAAATTCTAATAGACGTTCAAACTTTGAATATTGATTCGGCAAGTTTTACTCAAATCGAAGAACAAGCAGCTGGTGATAAAGCCAAAATCGCCGAAATAATGCTTGATATTGTTGCAAAACAAGGCAAACATCGCAACCCTGTAACTGGTTCGGGCGGTATGTTGCTCGGAACTGTAGAAAAAATTGGTGATGCACTAAAAAATAAAATTGACCTTAAAGAAGGTGATAAAATTGCTACCTTGGTATCTCTGTCTTTAACTCCACTAAGAATAGATAAAATTAAAGATATTCGCCCTGATATAGACCAAGTGGATATTGACGGTAAAGCAATTTTGTTCGAAAGCGGGATTTACGCTAAAATTCCAAAAGATATGCCCGAAGGTTTAGTGCTTTCAGCTCTCGACGTAGCGGGCGCCCCTGCTCAAACTGCTAAATTAGTGAAACCTGGGGATACTGTACTAATTATTGGTGCTGGCGGAAAATCTGGTATGCTTTGTTGCTACGAAGCAAAAAAACGTGCTGGAGTTACTGGCAAAGTCATCGGTTTAGCTCATAGCGAAAAAAGCACTAAACGACTAATTGATCTTGGACTATGCGATTATGTCTTTTCGGGAGACGCTACTCAACCAGTTGCTATTTTAGAAAAAATTGAAGAACTAACAAATGGGCAAATGTGTGATGTTACTATTAATAATGTTAATATCACCGACACAGAAATGACAAGCATACTTTGTACAAAAAATTCTGGCGTAGTATATTTCTTTTCAATGGCTACTTCATTTACAAAAGCAGCTCTCGGTGCCGAAGGCGTTGGTAGCGATGTTACTATGATTGTCGGAAACGGATATACAAAAGGACACGCAGATATAACTTTGCAAATACTTAGAGAAAGCGAAGTAATTAGAAATATCTTTACCGAACTTTACGCTTAATTAAAATAATTCCAAGATGCTATTTTAGCGTCTTTGATAATAAAAATATAGTTTATCTTACTTTTTAGTGATGAACAAAGGATGTAGATACGGAACACATAGAGTCATTGAGCCTAAAGGTACTTTACCTCAGCCTGCTTATAAATTAGACAATACAATGTCGGTTTTTAGCAATGAAATATTAATAGATGTTAAAACTCTAAACATAGATTCGGCAAGCTATAATCAAATTAAAAATGTTTGCAATAATGATGCCGAGCAAATGAAAAAAATGATAATTTCTATTGTCGAAGAAAGAGGTAAAATGCAAAACCCTATCACTGGCTCTGGAGGAATGTTGTTAGGTACTGTAAAAGCAATAGGTGAAGATTTTCCTGATAAGAAACTTAAAGTCGGCGACAAAATTGCGACTTTAGTTTCATTATCTCTTACACCGCTCAAATTACGCGAGATTTTAAAGTTAGAAACAAATTCCGACCAAATAGACGTTATAGCCGAAGCTATTTTATTCGAATCTGGAATTTATGCTATTTTACCTGATGATATTCCCGAAAAACTTGTGTTAGCAGCCCTTGACGTAGCAGGAGCTCCTGCACAAGTTGATAGATTAGTGAAAGATGGTGATACTGTTTGCATTATTGGAGGAGGTGGTAAATCTGGTTTGCTTTGCTGTTATCAAGCAATGAAAAATGTTGGCAGCTTCGGAAAAGTAATTGTTGTTGAATATTCACCCGAAAATGCTCAAAGAATACTCGACTTAAAATTAGCACACCACGTTATTGTTGAAGATGCTACAAAAGTTATGGACGTTTACGAAAAAGTTACAGAAATAACCGGGCAAAGAGGCTGCGAAGTTGTAATTAATAACGTTAATGTGCCAAATACTGAAATGACTTCTATTCTTATTACTAAAGGTCAAGGGCTAATTTATTTTTTTTCGATGGCAACGTCTTTTACAAAAGCAGCATTAGGAGCCGAAGGTATAGGAAAAGATATTAATCTTATTGTTGGGAACGGATATGCAAAAGGACACGCCAACCTTACTTTAAATATTTTGAGAGAGTCTCCCGAAATTAGAAATTTATTTGAAAAGTTATACATATAAAAACATAATATTATGAGCGAAGCTAGAAAACGAATGTTCCCAAATGTTACTGATGAACAATGGAATGATTGGAAGTGGCAGGTTAAAAATAGAATTGAAACTTTAGATGAGTTAAAAAAGTATATTAATCTCACTCCTGAAGAAGAAGAGGGGGTTGCAAAGTCATTACAGACTTTAAGAATGGCAATTACTCCTTATTATTTAAGTTTAGTTGACCCTGAAGATAGAAAATGCCCTGTGCGAAAACAAGCTATTCCTACCGGAGCCGAAACTTATCAATCTGCCGCCGACTTACTCGACCCTTTGAGCGAAGACGAAGACTCTCCTGTGCCAGGATTAACCCACCGTTATCCCGACAGAGTTTTGTTTTTAATAACTGATATGTGTTCAATGTATTGTAGACATTGTACTCGCAGACGTTTTGCAGGACAGCACGATAAGGAGTCGCCTTCGGAAAGAATACAAAAAGCAATTGACTATATTGCAGCAACACCTCAAGTTAGAGATGTATTGTTGTCGGGTGGAGATGCTTTAATGGTTTCTGACAAAATGTTAGAGTCTATTATTCATAGATTAAGAGCAATTCCTCATGTAGAAATTATTCGTATTGGTACAAGAACCCCTGTTGTTTGCCCTCAGCGAATTACTGACGACTTGGTAAATATGCTTAAAAAGTATCACCCAATTTGGTTAAATACTCATTTTAATCATTCAAAAGAAATTACTGCCGAATCGAGTGCTGCCTGTGCAAAATTAGCTGACGCCGGAATACCGCTCGGTAACCAGTCGGTGCTATTGCGTGGCGTAAACGACTGCGTTCATACTATGAAAAATTTAGTGCAAAACCTTGTTAAAATACGTGTTCGCCCATATTATATTTATCAATGCGATTTATCAATGGGATTAGAGCATTTTAGAACACCAGTATCAAAAGGAATTGAAATTATCGAAAATTTACGCGGACATACCTCAGGTTATGCTGTACCAACTTTTGTGGTTGATGCCCCAGGCGGTGGTGGAAAAACTCCCGTAATGCCAAATTATGTAATTTCGCAAAGTCCTGGGAAAATTGTCCTTAGAAATTTTGAAGGCGTTATCACAACTTACACCGAGCCAACAGATTATGTCGAAGATTGTGCTTGCGAAGAATGTAAAAGCAAAACTCAAAACGAAGGAGTTGCGGCTTTATTAAGAGGCGATAAACTTTCTTTGGAACCCAGTGGCTTGTCAAGAAAAAGAAGACATAACAATAAATAAAAGATAAAGCCGGTTTTGCCGGCTTTATTGTTTGTTAGAATATTACTCTCAAACAATTATTTATGTTATCCTCGCTATATTATTCCAAAATCTATATTATAATTAAAATTTCTTTAGTAGATTTGAAAAATAATTAAAACTATTAAAATTGCCATTCATAAAAGACATATTAAACTATAAAAGTCTTGCAATTATTGGTACAGAAAAGAATACCGGCAAAACGGAATGTTTAAATTATATAATTCAAAATTTAAAAAATTCAAACAAAATAATAGCAATAACTTCTATAGGACTTGATGGCGAGAGCCTTGACCAAGTAACAGAAACTCCAAAACCAGAAATTGAAATATATCCGGATACTATTTTCTTAAGTTCTGAAAAACACTTTAAACAAAAACAAATTACCGCTGAAATTTTAGATGTTTCTGAAAAACAAACTTCCTTAGGTCGACTAATTACAGCACGTGCTAAAGATAAAGGTAAATTAATATTTTCAGGACCACAAGATACACAATGGCTGAAACAGGAAATTAAAAATTCGCAAAAATATGCAGTAGATTTATTTTTAGTTGACGGGGCTTTGTCCCGAAAAACTTCTGCTTCGCCTTCGATTACCGAAAGCATGATTTTAACTACTGGAGCTGCCCTTTCTGCAAATATTCCTAATCTGGTTAAGAAAACAAAGTTCTTAACTGAAATGATAAAATTACCGCTTTTTCAAACCGAACTTAGCTCAGAGCTTTTGCAAATCGAAAGTGGACTCTGGGCAATTGATAAACAAAATATTCTTTATAATTTAGAAATCCCTTCTACTTTATTGTTAGATAAGTCTAAAGAAAAAATTTTTTCAAAAGGCTCTGTTATCTTTGTTTCGGGCATTGTTACCGATAATATTTTGGACTATATGAGAATTCAAAAAAACATTAAAAAAACAGTAATTATTATTAAAGATTTTACTAAAATTTTTGTTAGTCCCGAAAAGTATTATGCTTTTATAAAAGCCGGCGGAAAAATTATGGCTTTGTTAAAACCTAATTTAATTTCTGTTTGTGTAAATCCACTTTCTCCTGATGGTTTTGTTTTAGATTCAAAAAAATTACGAGACGAATTGCAAAAAGCCATTAATTTACCCGTTTATGATATTAAATCCTTAGACTGATGAAAAGTTTTAGAAAATATATTAGCGAAGTTTCTGGTTTAAGATATATTTACGAAAATCTTGAACTAAGATCTTCTGCTGGCCGCAAACGTTTGTTAGAATCTCAATTACTTACAAAAGAATTTGAGTTAAAAGTTAATATTCAATCTCTTAGCGAAGTTTATGAATTTGTTAAAAGTAAAGAAAACAAAGAAAACTTATTGCAAATCTCCACAGTTTTAAGTCAAATTAATGATATTGCAGGTAGTATTAGCAATATTCAGTTTAACCGTGTTTCTGATGATATTGAACTTTTCGAAATAAAAAAGTTTTGTATTAATTCGCAAAAAATTAGGAATAGTTTAAGTAAATCGAACTTTGGTTTAATTATGCTTCACGACTTAAAAGAAGTAATTGAAATTTTAGACCCGCAAAATACAGGAATTTCATCTTTTTATATATATTCAGATTATTCTACTGAACTAGCAAAATTGCGTAGCCAAATAGATAAAGAAAATAATCCTGAACAAATTGAAAAATTGCGTGAAAAATGTACAGAACTCGAAGATAAAGTCAGGAAAGAACTTAGCAAAAAACTCATTAAATATGTTTATAATTTAGAGTATAATTTGAATCGTTTAGCAGATTTAGATATTTTGTTAGCTAAGGCAAAACTAGCTTTAAAGTTTGGACTTTGTGAGGCAAAACTCGCCGACAACGAAACTCGCTATGAAGAATTATTTAACCCACAGTTAAAAGCAGTTTTAGAATCGCGAAATAAAAAATTTCAAAATATTGATATTGAAATATTTAATTATCCAAGCTTAATAACTGGGGCTAATATGTCGGGAAAATCGGTTTTATTAAAAACTGTAGCTTTGTCGCAGTTTATGTTTCAGTTTGGGTTTTTTGTACCTGCAACTAAAGCCGAAATTGTGCCTGTTGATGAAATTTTATTAAATATCGGCGATAATCAAGACGAGCTTAATGGATTGTCCTCTTTTGCCGTAGAAATTTTGAATATTAATAAAATTATTTCCTTAGTAAAATCAGGCTCAAAAATATTAGCTTTAATCGACGAGCCTGCCCGTACCACAAACCCCGACGAGGGAAAAGCAATCGTTAAGGCTATTATGGAGTTTTTGAACGAATATAAAGTTAAGTCTTTAGTCTGCACGCATTATAGCGGAATACAAGCATTGAAAAAATTAAGAGTTAAAGGCTTAGAAAATATTTCTGAAAATGCTAATATCAGTCTCGAAAATATTAATGACTATATGAATTATTCCTTAATTCATGTAAATGATGAAAATGCCCCTGCAGAAGCAATAAAAATTGCCGAAATTCTCGGTGCTGACAAAGATTTCTTAGAAAAAATTATAAAATATAAAAACCTAAAACAAGTATAAGTTTATAAAATATTTAAAATTTCACATATTGCTAATTGTCAAATAAATAGCAATGATTTTAGTGATAATTTATTAATTTACCAAGTTCTCATTTTCTAACTTAAAAGATAAATTCAATAATAATGATATTTATTATTGGAAATTTATTGTATTTTTCACAACTTTGCAAACATTAAAGACTTAAGTTTTTTCTTGGGTTTTTTAATTTTTAAATCTAAATTTTGTAATGAAAGTAAGTAAATTAGGATTAGATCAGGAAAAAATTAATTCAGCAAAAAATATTGCCAAAAGCATAGCCGATGAGGTTCAAGGCTTTGTTAATCAATACACTACTGTTGCTGTAGAGCGTTCTATTTGTCGCCTTTTGGGCATTGATGGCGTTAATGCTAACGATGTGCCTTTGCCAAATGTTGTTGTTGACAAAATTCACGATAACAAGTTGTTAAATGAAGGAGTTTTGTTTTTTATCGGAAATGCTATTTTAGAAACAGGCTTGTCGCCTCAAGAAATTGCCGAGAAAATTGCAAATGAAGACTTTGATATTTGTAAACTCAAAATAAGGGATAAGCAAAGCATAGAAAATGCTGTTCAGCCTTATATTATTGCTTCTATTGAAAAAATTAGGAATAATGTGGCTAAGCGAAACGAGTATTTAAGCCGACTCGGCGAGGGAAGCAAGCCTTATGTTTATGTAATTGTTGCTACAGGCAATATTTACGAAGATGTTGTTCAGGCTCAGGCTGCTGCTCGACAAGGTGCAGATATTATTGCTGTTATTAGAACAACAGGGCAAAGTTTACTTGATTATGTGCCTTATGGTGCTACAACCGAAGGTTTTGGAGGAACTTTTGCTACACAAGAGAATTTTAAAATCATGAGAAAAGCCCTTGACGAAGTAGGTGAAGAAGTAGATAGATATATTCGCCTTTGTAATTATTGTTCGGGATTATGTATGCCCGAAATAGCTGCAATGGGTGCAATTGAGCGACTAGATGTAATGTTAAATGATGCTCTTTATGGAATTTTATTCCGTGACATAAACCAACAACGCACTATTGTTGACCAATACTTTTCAAGAATAATAAATAGCTTTGCCGGGGTAATTATAAACACAGGCGAAGATAATTATCTGACTACGGCTGACGCTTTTGAACAAGCTCACACAGTTTTAGCTTCTGACTTAATTAACGAACAACTTGCTTTATTGGCAGGAATGCCGGAAGAGCAAATGGGATTAGGTCATGCTTTTGAAATGGACCCTGACTTAGAAAATGGCTTTTTATACGAGTTGGCTCAAGCACAAATGACAAGAGAAATTTTTCCTAAAGCAACTTTAAAATATATGCCTCCTACAAAATTTATGACAGGAAATATTTTTAAAGGACATATACAAAATGCTTTATTTAATGTGGCTTCGATTTGGACAGGGCAGGGGATACAGTTATTAGGAATGTTGACAGAAGCTGTTCATACTCCATTTATTTCAGACAGATTTTTAGCTATCGAAAATGCAAAATATGTTTTCAATAATATGAAAAACATTGGCGATGAAGTTGAGTTTAAAGAAAATGGGATTATTCAAAAACGAGCTCAAGAAGTTTTGGATAATGCACATAATTTATTAAGCGAAATTCAAAAATACGGATTATTTGATGCTTTGGAAAAAGGCTTATTCGCCGATACAAAAAGAGCTAAAACAGGAGGAAAAGGCTTAGCTGGTGTAGTTGCTAAATCTGATAATTATTTTAACCCATTTATCGAACTTATGAAAGGAGGAAATAAATAATGAGCGGAGGATTATATTCAATGGATAAGAATGAATTTGATAAAATTTTAGATCTTACCAAAGTAAAACCTTATGGCGATACCATGAATGACGGTAAAACTCAGCTAAGTTTTACTTTACCTGTGCCTTGTAACGATGAGGCTGTAGAAGCAGCTAAACAACTTTTAAGAAAAATGGGTTTTGAAAATCCGCAGGTTGTGTTTTATAAAGAGTTGACCAAAGGTTTTACTTTTTTTAATTGCTATGGTTCTTGTTCACATGCAGTTGACTTTACAAGTATTCATGTCCCAAAAGTTGAGTCTAATGTTATGGACATGAACGAAACAGATGAATTTATTAAACAAAATATTGGCAGAAAATTAATAGTTATTGGTGCTAGCACAGGAACAGATGCACACACTGTTGGCATTGATGCTATTATGAATATGAAAGGTTATGCTGGACATTATGGATTAGAAAGGTATGAAATGATAGAGGCTTTAAATATGGGAGCTCAGGTTCCAAATGAAGAATTTATTGCAAAAGCAATAGAGCTTAAAGCCGATGCACTTTTGGTTTCGCAAACAGTAACACAAAAAGATGTTCATATCAAAAACCTTACCGAATTAGTCGAAATGCTTGAAGCAGAAGGGCTGAGAGATAAAGTTCTGCTAATTTGTGGTGGTCCTCGGATATCTCACGAACTTGCAAAAGAACTCGGTTATGATGCAGGGTTTAGCATGAACTCTTATGCTGACAATGTTGCAAGTTATATAGCTCAAGAAATGAATAGAAGAATAAATAAATAAAAATTAAAATCATGGATAAGAATCAAATTAGAGAAGTCATAGCTCGAAGAGTAGCAAAAGAAATAAATGATGGTGATGTTGTTAATTTAGGAATAGGAATACCTACATTAGTTCCAAACTATTTGCCTCAAGGAATAAAATTAACCTTACAATCAGAAAATGGCTTATTAGGAATGGGACCAACACCTCCCCCTGGCGAAGAAAACGAAGACTTATTAAATGCTGGTGGCGGATTTATTACTGCTTTTCCTGGAGCTGCTGCTTTCGATTCGTCAAAATCTTTTGGAGTTATCCGTGGCGGACATGTTGACGTTACAGTGCTTGGAGCTATGCAAGTTGACGAAAAAGGCGACTTGGCTAATTGGTCTATTCCTGGTAAATTAACTACTGGAATGGGCGGTGCAATGGATTTACTTGTAGGTGCGCGTAGAGTTATTTTAGCGATGGAACATACGGCTAAAGGAAATCCTAAAATTTTGAAAGAATGTAATTTGCCTTTAACTGCTAAAGGACAAGTAAATACTATTATCACCGAAATGGGAGTAATGGAAATTACAGATAAAGGTATTTTGCTTACCGAATTACACCCCGAATTTAGCTTAGACGACATTAAATCTGCAACTCAAGCCGAATTAATCGTTTCGGATAGCCTTAAAGCAATGCAATTAGACTAATAATTGTTTAAATAAAATATTTAATAATGAAAAAAGTATTTATTATAGCTGCTAAACGTACAGCTATTGGAAAATTTGGTGGTGGTTTGCTAAACGTTTCAGCTCCCGAAATGGCTGCTGAGGTAATAAAAGAGATTATTAATAGTACAGGAATTGACCCTAAGACATTAGACGAAGTTATCTCAGGTAATATTTTGTCGGCTGGACAAAAACAAGGGATTTCGCGACAAGCAGCAATAAAAGCCGGAATTCCTAACGAAGTGCCTGCGTATTCTTTAAATATGGTTTGTGGTTCCGGTATGAAAGCTGTTTCTAATGCCTTTTCTGCAATTAAAGCCGGCGAAGCTAATTTAATTATTGCTGGAGGTACCGAAACAATGTCGGGGGCGCCGATGTTATTGCCTGCAAGTGTGCGTACAGGAACAAAAATGGGCGACTTTAAAGTTATAGACCACATGATTATTGATGGACTTTGGGACGCATATAATGATTATCACATGGGTATTACTGCCGAAAACATTGCAGAAAAATACAATATCTCACGTGAAGAACAAGATAAGTTCGCAGCGGAATCGCAAATGAAAGCAAGTAAAGCACAAGATGCAGGCAATTTTAAACAAGAAATTGTGCCAATAAATATTGTTACACGCAAAGAAACCATTGTTTTCGACCAAGATGAGTTTATAAATAAAAGTACAAATTATGAAAAGCTTTCTAAACTTCGTCCTGCTTTTAAGAAAGACGGAACTGTTACTGCTGGAAATGCATCAGGAATAAATGACGGAGCTGCTTATTTATTAGTAGCTAGTGAAGAGGCTGTGAAAAAATATAATTTAAGCCCAATAGCTGAAATAATTTCTGTTGGACAAGGCGGTGTTGACCCTGCAATAATGGGAATGGGTCCTGTGCCTGCTATTAAAAATGCTTTGGAAAAAGTTAATATGAAACTTGAAGAAATGGAAGTTCTAGAACTTAACGAAGCCTTTGCTGCTCAGTCTCTTGGAGTAATAAAACAGCTTTGTATTGACCATGGACTTGAAAAATCTTTCTTTGACCAAAGATGTAATAAAAATGGTGGAGCAATTGCACTTGGACACCCCATAGGAGCCTCAGGAAATAGAATTATTGTTAGTCTTATTCATGAAATGAAAAGAAGTAATAATAAAATTGGTTTAGCCTCTCTATGTATTGGCGGAGGAATGGGAACAGCAATTATTATTAAGAATATTTAAAAATACTGTTTTTTGTTTTTTGATTTGATAAATAGGGGCATAAATGTGTGCCTCTATTTTTTTGCCTTATCTGTTCGTATAGGGGTACGCGTAACTGCGCCAAAATGATTGCAAATGCAAAAAACTGCGGTTTTGGTTATGGATTATCACAGGGTTTTGAATCTCCTATTGTTGACTAACTCACCGCCACAACCACAATCATCCATCTGTCAAAACCATTTTCAAAATATTGGAAAAATACGGTATCATCAATCATTGGATACTATAAATCCTAAAACCTTTCCGATTTAAAATCGTAAGAAAAAATATAGTATTTTGAATTTGTAGTTTTTATGACCTGAACTTTCTCGTAACTAATAATTCCTTTATCATTTTGCACATCAAAATTAAACTCTACAAGGGTTTTTGTTCCTAAGGAATATGATTTAACCAAAGTGTTTTTTATAGTTTTTGGTCTACCGTAATAGTCTTGACGAGCAATAAAAGAGTTTTTAATTTGTTCGTAATTTGTGTTTAAGAAAACAGATTTATCTATTAAACTCATTAATTTAGTAAAATTTGAAGATTTTAATAATTCATAAAAATCAGAAGCGAAAATTGCATAATTATTCAAATCTGCATCATTTAGTCGTTCAATTTGTACTAAATCTGCTCTTTCAAAGCTGTCTCTATCCATTTCGAGAATAAAAAACTCTGAATTTCTATCGCTAACAGATATTTTGTCCAAAAATTTATCTTCGTTAAAATTTGTTATTTCTACTATCATGTATATAATAGGAATAGATTGTATATTATCTTGCCAAAGCGATTTTACTGAAAATGATTTCTGCCCTCTCGTTAAAGGTTTTAGCTCGCTGAAAACTTTTTCAAAACTTTGAAAATCTAATTTCGCCTTAACATCTTTATCTATACATGAATATGCTAGGCTTACATTGTCGGTTATTAAGCTTTCATAAATTGTTTGTAAAAATTTATTTAAATCCGAAACACTGTCGTTTGCCATTTTAGGATTGTAAAAAATCCTTTGCGAAAAGTCTAAGTCAATAATTTTATACTTTGAATTTTCTAAATAAAAGCTTAGTTTTTCGTAAAATAAAAGCTCAGTTTTTTCAAATACTCGTAAATAAAAAGTATAAATTTCGCCGAAATTTCCTTTAGTAATTTGGAAATAATATATTGCTGTGCTGTCGTGTGTTTGCAAGTCATTAAATTTTTGTTCTAAGTTTTGTTTATTAAAAACTTGCTTTAAAGTATCGGAGAAAAACGAATATGCCGAGTTAAAATCTTTGGCTTGTAAAAATTCGTTAAATTTATTTAATTCTGACTCGTATTGCGAATATATTTCTTGAGTTTTTGCTTTATCTTCGCTAGTATTATTTTTATTAGAATTTTTCTTATTAGAACAAGAAAATAACAGATTTATCGCAAATAAAAAAATAAGAAATGGAAATATTTTATTCATATTTTGAAATTTTAATTTCATTTTACTAAGATAAATTAAAGAATTAGATTTGAAAATAATTTTATTAAATTTGTAAAGGTATAAAAAAACATTATGGAAAATATTGAACAAAGAATTATAAAATTAAATAAAGAATTAAATAGGCATAATCATAGTTATTATGTTTTAAATAATCCGAGTATTAGTGATTTTGAGTTTGATAAACTTTTGGCTGAATTAGTTGATTTGGAGGATAAATATCCTCAATTTAAGCAAGCCGATAGTCCAACACAGCGGGTAGGGAGTGATATTTCTAATGTTTTTACAAGCGTAAAGCATGAGTTCCCTATGCTTTCATTAGGGAATACATATTCTGAGGCAGATTTGTATGATTTTCATAGTAGAATTATAAAAGAACTTGAAACAGAGCCTGAATATGTTTGCGAATTAAAATTTGATGGTGCTTCTATTTCTGTAAGCTATGAAAACTCGAAATATTTTCGTGCAATTACACGCGGAGATGGCACTCAGGGCGATGATGTGAGCGAAAATGTTAAAACTATAAAAAGCATTCCGCTTTCAATATCCGGCAAAAATATTCCTGATAAATTTGAAATTAGAGGCGAAATAATAATGCCTCACAAAGTTTTTGATGAATTGAATATAATACGCCAAGAAAATGGTGAAACAAGCTTTGCAAACCCTCGAAATGCAAGTGCGGGTTCAATAAAATTATTAGATTCGCGTGAAGTAGCGAAAAGAAAATTAGATTGTTTCTTTTATTACGTTATGGGTAGAAATTTGACGGCATCAACTCACTGGGAAAGTTTAAAACAGTTGAAAGAATGGGGTTTTAAGACTTCTGAACATAGTAAACTTTGCAAAAATATTTCTGAAGTTATTGAGTTTGTTGATTTTTGGGAAAAAGAAAGGAAAAACCTTCCTTATGATATTGACGGTATTGTTATAAAAGTAAACTCATATTCTCAGCAAGAAATATTAGGTTTTACGGCGAAATCGCCTCGCTGGGCAATATCTTATAAATTTAAAGCCGAGCAGGTTATTACAAAACTTTTGAGCATAGATTATCAAGTTGGACGTACAGGAGCGGTTACGCCTGTAGCAAATTTAGAAGCTGTTCATTTGGCAGGAACTATTGTAAAACGAGCCTCTCTTCATAATGCTGACCAAATAGCCCTCTTAGATATTAGAGTAAATGATATGGTTTATGTTGAAAAAGGCGGAGAAATAATTCCTAAAATTGTAGGAGTAGAGTCTCATGAAAAAGGTTCTCTACCAACGGAATTTATTCGTTTTTGTCCTGAATGCGCGAGCGAGTTGTATAGACCCGAAGGCGAAGCAAGGCATTTTTGCCCAAATTCTGAACACTGCCCACCACAAATAAAAGGGAAAATCGAACACTTTATCTCGCGAAAGGCTATGAATATTGAAAATATTGGTGAGGAAACTGTTGCTTTGCTTTATGACAGCGGTTTGCTTAGCTCTGTTGCTGATTTGTATAAACTTAAAAAACAAGATATTCTCCCTTTAGAGAGAATGGCTGAGAAATCTGCCGATAATATTATTAAAAGCATAGAAAAATCTAAAGAAGTAAGTTTTGACAGAGTACTTTTTGCCCTTGGAATTAGATATGTCGGCGAAACTGTCGCTAAAATCTTAGCAAAAGCATTTAAAAACATCTTAGCACTTTCTACTGCCACAAAAGAACAATTATTAGAAGTTGATGAAGTTGGCGATAGAATTGCAGACAGTATTTTAGATTATTTTGCTGACAAAGAACATACTAAAATTATTGCCGAGCTTATGAATGAAGGTTTAAAATTTGAAATAGAGGATGAAGAAAAAAATTTAAGCAATAAGTTAGAGGGGCTGTCAATTATTATTTCGGGTACATTTAAAAACTTTTCGCGAGACGAAATTAAACTTTGTATAGAAAAAAATGGGGGTAAAAATGTTAGCTCAATTTCAAAAAACACAGATTTGTTTGTTGCCGGCGAAAACATTGGACCCGCCAAATTGGAAAAAGCCACAAAATTAAATATTAAAATAATTAGCGAACAAGAGTTTATAGATATTATTTCTTGAATTAGAAATATATAATATTTTAAATTTTTGATTTAGCTAAATTTACAAGAGCTTTTAATTCTTCGTTGTCAGAGTCCAGAGCAAGAGCTTTTTCAAAATATAATAAAGCGGTGTTGTGATCATTTTCTAAACCATAACTAATTCCGATATATCTGTAAGCTTCTGAGTTAGGTTTAATTTCGATAGCTTTTAAAAGATTATCTCTAGCAAAACTTATTTGACCCTTATTTCCATAAGATACGCCTAAATAAAAATATATTTCAAAATTATTTTTATTTAAGTTTTTAGCTTTTTCAAACCAGAAGATTGCAGAATCAGCATTTGGAGTATTGTCAAAATAATAAAGACTTCCTAGTTGGTAATATGATTCGTAGTAGTCGGGAGCTAACTCCGAATATTTTTTCCATACATATTTTTCATATTCGGGTTCGTGAACATTAAAGTTTAAAACACCTATTGTATTTGCCCAAACATCGGCATTTAGAGGGTTAGTTTCTAATGTTTTTATGTAATATTCAAACATTTTTTTATAGTCGCCATTCAATTTGTAGTAGATATTTCCTAATCTTATTAAAGCTTCAGAATAATCCGGATAAATTTCTATAGCTTTTTCAAAATAGGGTTTCGATTCTATTAAATATTTTTTGCTTAATAGAGTGTCTTTATTTGCTTCGGCATCTTCTGAAAGCTTATACAATTCGCTGGCATAAGTACTATTTCCTTTTGCAGAATTTACACTGATTTTTACATCATGCGAAAATAAAGTTAAATTATCTTTCCAAACTCTATTTCTGGAAATAGTTTTTACCGAAAAAGCTAATAAAATAACACTTATAATTAGTACAGAATATTTTTTATATTTATTAATATTAGAAAAATATTTTGGAAGCTTTTCAGACATAAAATAAGCAAAAATAATGCAAAATCCTAAAAGAGAAATATATAGGAAGCGTTCGTTCATAAAAGCTCCGATATTGAAAAATAAATTTGAGGTAATGGATAAAGTTATTAAGTACAGTAAAATTCCGAATGAATAGATTTTTTTTCTTTTAAAACCGTAAATAGCAATAAATCCAATAGTAAGATACAAAATAAGAGATAAAATTACCCTCCAATCGTTCCATTCAACAATAGGAATGTGGTAAGGATAATAATCCCAAGTTAATGGGTGAGGAAAAATTAATAATTTAAGGTATAATAAAAGGCTTAAAAAAATAGTTGCATATTTTTGAGCAAAGCTTGTTCCTAAAAAAGGATTGTTCATTAACATATTTGCTTCGATGGCGGTTTGATTTCCTATAACAATAGT
>CAYRQZ010000006.1:27314-46940 GCA_964426585.1 uncultured Bacteroidales bacterium
TTTATAAAATGGCTAATTTCGGGAGCTCCAAGAAAAGGCTGTTTAGCGGAAATATCAGTTGTTTTTCTTCCAAAAAACTCAACTTCTAGGGCAAAAGTGATTAGGGAAAGTGGTCTATATCTTCCGCCTTCCAGTTCTTTAGAGTCTTTTCCAAACATTCCAGCAAAAGAGTCGTAAGACAAAATATCACTGATTCCGGAAACTCCTTTTTGAACAAATTCATTTTTCCAATACGTGGCTTTGTCGTCTAAGGCATATTTGTGGTTTATGGTATTTGCATAGAGTATGAACGCAAATACGAGAATTAAAATTTTATAAATATGTTTCTTCATTTTTAAATTATCTTCTTAAAAAAATCAATCGCTCTTTTTACTTTCTCCAACAAAAAGGTCAGCTTTATTTTTAAATAAAATATTAAAAGAAGTAAGACTTCCGTAAGAACGAGTTATATATTGTTGGCAAGAAA
Source organism: uncultured Bacteroidales bacterium (assembly GCA_964426585.1). Classification (GTDB taxonomy): domain Bacteria; phylum Bacteroidota; class Bacteroidia; order Bacteroidales; family ML635J-15; genus Bact-19. The sequence continues at coordinate 27,781 of CAYRQZ010000006.1, forward strand.
TTTTTTCTTCATCGCTCATATTTGATGAGTTAATTTTTTGTTCTAGAACTCTTAATCTATCGCGTAGCATAATAATTTTATTAAAAAATGTTGAAATAGGCATTTCATATTGTTTTAAATCTTGATTAGCGGGCTTTAAAATTAAACTACCGCCACGCCATTTGTCAGCGATAGGTGCTATTTCTTGAATGTCGGAAAATTGTCTTAAAATTTTGATTAAAGTTTGTTCAATTTGTTCAAAACTAACCAAATCGTCTTGTGGCTCAATTAAATCAATTATTTCTATATTTTCGTTAGTTTTTAAAATTTCTCTTGTGCCTTGTTCTTGAAAAGTTATTAGATACGAAGACGATTTAACCTGAATTACAACACCAAAGCCATAGCCTTTGTGATTTACTCTTGACCCAATTCCTAAATTTTGTTCGTTCATATTATTGAAAATTAAAATTATAAAACGCTAAAAATACAAAAAAAAATAGCTTTTACTAATAGGGTAAAAATAGTTTGAATTATGGAAGTTTAAAAACATTTTTTTAATGTTAAAAATTTAGTTATTTAGCGGTTTAATATTTTATTAAATGCGAAACGGAATTTTAAAGTTTTTTATAACAATTTTATTATTAGGTGGTTCATTTGTATTAAAAGCTCAACAACAGGATAGCACAAAGAATTTATCGGTAGTTAAGAGAGTTGAGAATTGGTATTCGGAGAATATTAATTATGGAAATATTACATTATTAATGATTGTAGAAAGTTCTTTCATACCATTTCCTTCTGAAGTAGTTATTCCTCCTGCTGCTTATATTGCAAGTAAGCCTGAGAGTAAGTTAAATATTTTTTTAGTAGTATTATTTGGGACATTTGGAGCATTGATAGGAGCTTATATTAATTATTTTCTTGCTATGTGGTTGGGGCGTCCGATAATATATAAATTTGCAGATTCTCGTTTAGGTAAGTTTTTCTTATTGAGCAAGGATAAGGTTGAAAAAGCGGAAAATTATTTTAATAAACATGGAAAAACTTCTACTTTAGTAGGTAGATTAATCCCAGCTGTTAGGCAATTGATTTCTATACCTGCAGGCTTAGCAAAAATGAATTTTATAGCATTTAGTTTATTTACTTTTATTGGAGCATTGAGTTGGAACATTATTTTGGCAAGTTTGGGTTATATTGCACACGGGCAAAGCGATTTAATTGATAAATATAACCACGAGCTTTCTGTTGCAATAATAGCAATTTTAATTTTAGTTGTTTTATTTCTAATAATTCGAAAAATTATTAAAAGAAAAAAATGAGGGAATTTGGTCTTATAGGTTATCCTTTGGCGCATGCTTATTCTCAAATTTATTTTGAGGAAAAATTTCAAAAAGAAAGTATTAATGATGCAAAATATAATTTGTATCCTATAACCGAAATATCCAAAATGGTGAACATTATAACAACAAATCAGAATTTAGTTGGACTTAATGTAACTACGCCATATAAAGAATTAGTTTTACCCTATTTAGATGAGATTGACGAATCGGTTTTAAAAATAGGTACTGTTAATACTATTAAAATTTGCAGAATTGGAGGAGATAATTTTACATTAAAAGGTTATAATACTGATATTTTTGGACTTCAAAAAACCTTCGAAAGTATTGATATTCCGCGTAAGGTTAAGGCTTTAATACTTGGTAGTGGTGGCTCGGGAAAAACTGTAAAATTTGTTTTAGAAGAGTTAAATATTAAGTCAACTACAGTTTCGCGAAATCCAAAAAATTTGTCAGAACTTTCTTATAAAAACATAACAGAATCGGTTTTGAAACATCATAATTTAATAATTAATGCTAGTCCTGTAGGCATGTATCCAAAAGTTGAAAATTTTCCAAATATTCCTTACGAATATATTAGTGAAAATCATATTTGTTTTGATTTAGTTTATAATCCAGACAAAACATTATTCCTACAAAAGGCAGAAGCAAAAGGAGCCAAAATTATAAATGGTTTAACCATGCTTTTTGAACAAGCTTTGCGAGCTTGGGAAATTTGGAATCAGGATTGAAATTTTTAAATTAAACTTCAACCCTGACCTAAGCTAAATAATTATTTTAGTCTAAAACACACCTAATAGCAGCACCATACTTTTCTTGAACACTTTCTTGGGTAACGTTTGGTGAATTATTAAACATTTTATAAACAGCTTCATATTGTGAAGGATTTTTTATCCACCATGTTCCTACTTCTAGTAAGTCCATAAAAGTTCCTTGTTCGGTTCTATATCCAGAGCCTAGTGCTGAAAATCCAGAAGTGTTAGTATTTCCTTGAGGATTGTTCCAATGTTCATTACCGGTTTCTTTTAAATCGTTGCCAGCAACAAATTCTCCGCCAAGAAAATCTATTAAAATATTCCAAGCGTAATCGTCTGCTACTCTCCAGCCAATAGGACATACGTTTTTGTTTAAATTTTGGTCTTCGGCAACGACTAATGAATTATATAAAACTCCAAATTCATTTCCATTATAAATATCATCATTGTCGTAATAGCAATATGCAGGGATGCTAGCATTTTCCCATTGATTATTGTCGTCGAAGTTTTGTATTGGCGTCCCGTCATTAAATTTTGTTGTTTTTAAATTAGACTTTAACCAAAACTGATTTCCAATTAACACGTAGTCATAAATATTTCCATCACCGTCAATTGGTGTGGGAACATTTGGCATAGTTAGGGACATTACGTTACCGAGAGCAATACCTATGCCGTTATAAGCAAAAGCTCTAAAATAATATGTTTGCCCGGGTTCTAATCCAGTTATATTTGTTTCGAAAAATTCATAAATATCATTTGAAATTTTGTAGGCTATAGCGTTTTCCATATTTGGATTTCCTGTTTTGTTCCATATAACTCCTTTTTCAATAATATCCATATTGCCATTTTCTTCAATATTGCTGTAAATGAAAACAGTGGCAGGGTTGTCAATGTAGGCACCGCTTGAGTAAACGACAGGGATAGTTGTTTCTGTTGCATTTTTAATACATCGTATCGACAATCCTTCGATATTGTCAGAGGGGCTTGTCAGTGCTTGGGCAGATGTATTTGATAGATTTATTTTATTGCTAGACATTTCGTCAATAGGAGAGTTATACCACAGGTTTGCGTCTGTTCCTATTGATGTATAGCTAGCGTTGGTAGTACGGTTTCCGCCAGGAAGTGCAGTAAAACCGAAATCGTCTGTTGCGTTTGTATTTGGAGTTTGCCAATTACTTGTGCCGGTATCTTTAAGTATTCCTCCAGCCACAGAAGCGCCACCGAGGTTGTTAATTAATTCTGTCCATTCTGATAATTGTGGAATATGATAACCAACAGGGCAAATATTGCGTCCTTTGTTTTTTAATGGATTTACAACATTATAATTGTATAAGCCACCATACATATTATTAGAATATGTAATTTCATCATTATCATAAAAACAGTAGGCGGGTTCATTTGCGTTTATCCAGTCTGCATTGTCGGTTAAATTAACTATTGGGCTGGCGTTGTTGAAAGAAGTTGCTCTTATGTTAGTACTTAACCAATTTTGAGAGTATATATCTATTGAAGCATAAACATTTCCGTTACCATCAACAATACCGTAATCAATAGGAGTTGTTACAATAAATTCATCGCTATATCCAACTCCTAAATTGTTGGTAGCAAATAACTTACAGTAATAAGTTGTGTTTTCATTTAAATCGTTCGCACTAATAATAAAGTTGCCTTCATAAGTATTATTTTTAATAAAAGTATGTTGTGCATTTGCCAAATTTACATTTGATGTTGTAGATAAAATTAGTCCTTTTGCAGAAATTGTATATTCTGTGTCATTACTTAAATTACCTGTAATGTCAAAAGAGTTTGAGGTTAAGGTGCTAATATCATTATAAATTAGTTTTGGTAGAAATGCTGTGTATGAATTTTTCAAACATCTTATTGAAAGCCCACTACCTTCATAATGCATATCGTTAATCATATCATCGTTGAAAGCGTTAAAACCTTTTGTGTAGTAGAAATTATTTGATAATAAGTCAGATGTCCAAAAATAAGTTTCGTCATAAATATTCATAAAACCATCAGATGTAGAATAAAATCCTGCTGGTAAAGCGTTAAAATTGAGGTCATCGTTTCCTTCACTTCCACTAGCCCAGTATTCTGTTGATTTTAGTGCTGATGCAATAGTTGTGAAATTATTCGAAGCATAATCAGCAAGTTCTTGCCATTCATACTCAGTAGGAATATGCCAACCTTCTGGGCAAATTTGTTTACCTCCATTTAGCATAAAATTAAATACTCTGGCTTTATATAAAGCTCCAAAAGTTTCTCCATAAGTATTGTAATCATCGTTATACCAATAATAATCTGGATAAACCGGATCAATGGCTTCGCCGTCATTGTATGAGGTAGTTTTAAGATTTTCTTTTAACCATTTTTGATTTCCAATTTTTATCATGGTGTATTCATTATCATCACCATCAAAAATTCCTAAAAATTCGTTGGTTTCAAAACTAATTGTGTTGCTATATCCAACGCCGATAGGATTAGTAGCAAAAGCTCTAATGTAATAAGTAGTTTCGGGTTCGAGGTCTCCGATTATAAAATTAGAACTTTCTAAGGCTGAATCATAAATACTAATTTTAGAATAATTTGCTAAATTTGGTTCGGGTTCAGTTGAAAGGATAACTCCGTAATCGAAAATGTCGTAATTTAAATCATTTTGAACTTCTACCTGTGATTTTACTAATTCCCAAGTAATATTTTCAATATTAAAAACTATATTGTTTGGAATGCTTGCTCCTTCTTTATTTTTGATACATCTTAACGAGTTTGCTGCGAAAGGCATATCTTGATATAATTGAACTTCCGTTGAATAATTAAATAATTTCACTAAATTTATTTCCATAATATTATTTAAACACCAGAAAGCTGTTGCTTCTCCAATTTCGTAGAATCCGTCGCCGACACTTATTGTGCCTGCGGGCAAAGCTGAGAATCCATATAAATCGCTTCCTTCACCATTATCTTCCCAGAGAGATGTTGATTTAAGGGCAGCTCCAGCGGTATATATTCCACCTGCGAAATTAATAAGTGTTGTCCAATCTGTATAATCTGGTACGTGATAGCCAACTGGGCATATTGATTTACCTTTAGTTTTCACAAAGTCTGTTGTAAGATAATTATATAAACCTCCATATACAGTTCCGTACTGATCAAAGTCAAATTCGTACCAAGTATATTTTGGAACCGAGACAGTGTCTAAATTATCAATTTCGTTTACATAAGTAATAGGAGAATGATCATTAAAAGTAGTAGTCCAAAGATTTTCTTTTAACCAGATTTGTGTTCCGATAGTAATAGGAGTGTATATATTTCCGTCTCCATCGTAAGCGTTAGGGTCTTCTAATGTTGTAATAGTTTCAATATTACCATAAGCAATTCCTATTGGATTAATAGCATAAGCTCTAATATAATATGTTGTTTGTGGAGAAAGCTCTGCAAACTCTTCTGTGAATTGACCTAGATCATTTCCGCTTATTGTAATGTTTGAATAATTTGATAATGAAGGTTCAGAGTTTTCTGAATATAAAATTCCACAAGTTGTTAGTTCTAAACTTCCTTGGTCTGTAACTTCGCCTGAACAATTAACAGAGAAATGAGTTAAATCTGTTGGTGGATATGTGATAACAGTTGGTAAGCTTGCATTTTCTTCATTTTTTAAACAGCGTAACGAAAATCCGTTTTTTTTAATTATTAAGTTTTGTTCTAGTTCTGAGTTTGTGTTATTAAGCGAGAATGAATTAGCTTCAAATTCATTAAATTCTGTCGATGTCCAGAAATTTGCCTTTTCTCCAATGTTTTCAAAAATTCCGGTTTCGTCTCTATTTCCTGCTGGTAAAGCTGTAAATCCGCTAGAATTATTAGCATCGGTATTTGGGCTTAACCAGTGGTCAATTCCGTCTTCTTTCAGGGCTTCACCTGCTATATTTAATCCGCCAAGGTTATTTGCTAATTCAATCCAGTCGTTAATAATTGGAATTCTCCAGCCTTCGGGGCATAAATATCTTCCGCCATTACTAAGAAAATCAACAGCATACCAATTGTATAAAGCTCCATAAGTGTCGCCGTAATTGTTTTGTTCATTGTTGTACCAGCAATAGCTAGGAGTATTAATACTTTCCCAGTTAGAGGCATCAGTATTTTCTGTGATTAGTGTATTATCTAAATATCTTATTGATTGCAAATTGTTTCTTAACCAGCATTGAGAACCTATAGATACAGTTTGGTAAGTGTTCCCGTCTAAATCGCTTATTAATCCGCAGTTTGCAAAATCTGTTGTAAGATTAATTTCAGCTGAGTATGAAATGCCTTCTTCATTAATAGCATAAGCTTTAACATAATAAGTTGTGTGCGGTATTAGGTTGCTAATGGTACAAGTAAATTGTCCTATTCCGTTTCCTTGCAAAATATTGCCTTGGTTATTTTCAATATTTGGGTCGGTTTGTGTACTCCAAACTACGCCTCTAGAAAAAACTGGAGTTCCACCTGTTGAAATAATAGTAGTGGTGATAGTGAAAGCATCCATTAAAATATCGCTAACAATTGAGTTTGAAATATTTGGAACGGTGTTTGCTTCTTTATTTTTGACACACCTAACCGATAATCCTGAATTTTTATGAGTTTGTTCTAAATTTGTTTCTGAACTTTCAGAGAGCATTTTTATAGCGTAAGCCATATCTTCGTCGTAAAAATCAGTAGTCCAAAAACTTGCTAACTCGCTTATCCCTACAAAACTATTGTTACTTGCTCTCATTCCTGCTGGTAAAGCAGCAAATCCGCTTATATTTGTACCTGTATTTTTGTCGTTCCAATGTGTAAATCCTGCTTCTTTTAAAGGATTAGCTGCAAAATTTTCTCCGCCCCAGTCGTTGATTAATTCAGTCCAATCATTATTATTTGCAACATGATAACCACTAGGGCAAATGTTAAGTCCGCCGTTACTATTAGTGTCAACACAAGCCCAACTATATAGTCCACCGTAAATATCGCCATAACTTGCTTGGTCATCATACCAAGCCATTGCAAAAATTGATTTTGCGTTCCAGTCGCCAGTAATTATTGGGATTTGATTATTATTATTAAAATGTTCGGTTTTTAAATTTGAACTTGTCCAATAATTACTACCCATTTTTATTGTGTAATAAATATTGCCGTCAATGTCTGTTACGTCTTCGCCTCGTTCTGGTGTTGTAAAAGTATTTACTTGCCCGTAAATATACTCCTCATCATGTTTGATATATGCACTAACATAATATTGGGTAGAATGGGATAATCCTGTAATTTGGATAGTAAAAATATTTATTTCGTCATCAATGTTGTTATACCCTGTAAAGTTAGACAGCATATCAGGATTTGGGTTAGTGCTCCAGACAATACCTTTTTCTGAGATAATATCTTCTTGTTCAGCAATTATATTTCCACCACATTCGGCATTTGTAAATGAAATATTTGTAACAGGAAGTGTTTCTATACTAGGTTGCGATTTATTTATTGTATCGGCTAATGTTGTAAATTTAATAGCTTCACCGTATCCTGTTCCAATTTCATTTTTTGCATAAGCTCTGACAAAATATTCTGTTGAGTCGCTAAGCATAGTCATTTGACTAATAAAAGAATAATTATTTGCAAAATCATTTGAAAAGGCTTCGCACTGTTCTATAGTTACTTCGGAAAAAGTTCCCCAAACAAGCCCTGCGGCTAAAACTTCGGCACCTCCATTATTGATTATATTAATTTCGCAATTAGCTTCATGAATTGAAATGTTACTAGTTTTAACAGTATTAACAATAGGTGGATAGTTTTTTATACAACGAAGAGAAAATCCCATAGTTTTGCGTCCTTTTTCGCGATATATACTATTTGTATCATATTGTAATGCTCTACACCAAGCATCAATATCATCGCTTTCGGTTTTTGTCCACCATGCTGAGTTTGTGCCTTTATAAAAAAAATTTCCAGCAAAATTTCTAATGCCATTTGGTATTGCACTAAAACCAGAAAGGTTAACAAGTTTTCCCTCGTTACTTAACCAATTATTTATCCCAGGTTCTTTTAATTTCCATGATAAATTATCTCCGCGCCAGCCTTGCTGAAAAGTTAGACTGTCGTTTAAACCGATTGATTTTTCGAGAATAGCCCATTCATCGTCTGTTGGGAAGTGCCATTTCGATGGGCAAATATTATGTTCATTATTGCAAGCATACCAATTGTAAAGTAATGAATTTTGTTTGTCATTATCATAATAACATATAGCTCCTTCTTTGGTGTTTATCCATGATTTGTTGTCTTCAAGTTTTGGAATAATACTTCCGTCTCTGTATTTAGTAGATTTAATATCTTCAGCCATCCATATATAATTACCAATTTCAACAGTTTTGTACATATTATTTTCGTAATCTAAGCAGGAGTAAAACTCAATATCGATTTGTCTATCTGTTTGATTTTGATCACTTTGGTTTAAAATTAAGGGTTTTAAAGTTTTATGACCCTCGTTTGATAAAGCTTCGATTAATAATAAATCTCCATAGGAATAGCCTAATAATATGTCTGATTTTGAATCTTTTGCCTGAAAATTATTAGTAAATTCGGTTTCATAAACTTGTATTTTTTCGATTTTTGCTCCAGAATTTTGATAACCAAGTGCTACTAATTTATTTGAGAAATAAAAAGAATCTGAAGAAATGGTAATATTATAAACGCCACTGTAAATATTAGTTATTTGAAACACGTGTACAGCTTTTGAAAGGTTTCCGCTCCATTTTAATATATTTTTTCCATTCAAATCGTTGAGGCTAATCAGTACTTTTTGGGGAGTATCTACAAGAAATTCGATGTAACAAAGGTCCTCGCTAGGGTTTGGATAAATTAAAATATTTTGCCCATCGGTTTTTAAAAACTTAGCCTCTGCTCTTGGTATCAAGTGCAATATTTCGCTGGCGTCAAATTTAATGGAGTCGCCAGAATTTAGGTTTTTAACTAATATGGCATTAATAATTTCGCTATCTCTACTAGCGGTAAAACTTAAATTAAATGTTTGGGCTATAGTCAAAGTTGAAATGCAAATTAAAAAAAATGCAGAAATCAAAAATTGTTTCATAAAATGGTTTATTAGAGCAAAAATTAAAATTAAAGATAGTAAATAACTTATACTAACTTAGAAATAGTTTTCTAAATTTATAAATAATTTTACAAATATAAATAATAATGATAAAAAATCAAAATATGTAAAAAAATATGTAAAAAAGCTTATTAATTTTCACTTTGTTTTTTCACAAAAAGCATCCAGTTTTGGTTTTTGCTGCGCCAGTGATAGCCGAGATTAAAATTTAAATCTTTAATTTCTTCGGTTTTAAAAGCTTCGTCAAGGTCTTTCTGAAATAAACTAGATGGTTGAAAATCGTTAATAGGTTTTTCATATTTTCCATACAAAAAATGAGAAAATTCTGCTATAAAATATTTAAAAGGAATACCAGTGTCGTCTTCTAAAACAGCATTTGAATTATTTAAAACGACATTTCTAATTTCAGAAAAAGTTTCGTAATGGCTTAAGTATGAGGCAGATTTAATAAAAGAATTGCTAGGTCTAAGGTTTTGTAAATATTTTAAGAGTTGTGGGGTTTTCTTAAACCCTTCGTTTGAAATGTCGGCGTAGAAGTAGTAAAAATCTTTTAGTTTATTATCTCCTTTTTTTAATATTTTCATTTTTACACATTCAACTGTTTCGAGACTATTTGAAGGGGCATCAATTTTGGTAAAAGTTTCACCATCATCTTCTAATCTATAATAAGCATATTCAAAAATTTCGTGATTAGTACGGTTTAAAAAAACGAATAATAATGGAAGAACTCCGTCAACTTTATTTTTTCGCAAGTCGTTGTTCATATTTCCGGTAATAAAATAACTTCGTTTAAAAATATCTCTAAGTCCAAAATTAACGGCTTCTAAATAATCTTTAATATCATTTTCTTTAAGTTCAAATAAATTTGGAATAGTTCCTAATTTTTCCATTGCAACGAAGACATATTCATTAGCATTAGGAAAAATATGATAAGCATTTAAAAAATCAGGACCTGAAAACGGATAAAATAAAAGAGCAGTATCGTTAATTTTAGGACTGATTTCATTTTTTGACCAATCATCCATTTTCAATAATCTTTCGTTTGTTATCCTGACCCAAGGAGTATCAGAAGCGGTTTTGAAATCGTTCCAGAATGACATTTGGTCAGAAAAAATTTTTTCAAAAATTTCTGCATGATCGCCAGCTAATAATGCCGAGATTTGGTCTAAACTTGAATCTTTTAGATAATCGATTTTGATATTGTCAACTATTGAAATAGTATCATTTTTTTTACTTGTATTGTCTTTGACTTTTGAAACGCAAGAAAAATTCAAATAGAAAATAAAAATGATAAGTGTGAAAATAATGGATAGCTGTAAGTATTTCATAATTTTAAAAATATTTTGACTCCAAAATTATAAATAATTAATAATAAGGCAACTTTTTTGAAAAAAAAACGTCAAAAAATTGATTGTTAATAAATAAATTATGTAATTTTACACTTAAATTTAATTAGTAAATTAGTTAGTTGATTAGGAGAGTTTTTTAATGAAAACAATAATAGTTAGTATTTTGTTATTTTGTGGAACTTATGTTTTTTCACAATCTATTTCTGATTCTGTTATAAATAATATGGGAAAGATAGAGGCTGAGTTTGTTTATGATGAAAATAGCCTTGTTCAAATTCCGAATACAAATATAAAAATTCAAGCGCCCGAATATTTTCTTATTAGTGAGTCTATCCCTGGTTTATTGCATCCTGGGTCTTCTGCAACAGTACAAGTTCAGGAAATTAAAGGAACTTCATATATTATGATTGGTCAAGCAATGACTCCTGAGCATTTTTTGAGCCAAGGCGTTAATTTAATTTCGACTTCTGAGGTTGTTATGCAAAATGGTAAAGGCGGAATTTTATATTTAGTCGAGTTTGAGGCTAGTGGAATTACTTATGAAAGACTAATGCTTTTTGCTGGTGATTATAATAATACTATTTGGATTAATGCGAATTATCCAAAGTCTGCAAAAAAATTATTACAAAATATATTAACTCAAAGTTTATTAACAGCTCAATTTATCAAATAATAGACCATGCTTAAAAGAATTTTATTTGCAATATTTATCTTAATTATTTGTTGTTCTCAAATAACACAAGCACAAAATATACTTATTCACGAAATCCCATACAGTACTGAACACCAAGATATGTGGGGAGTTGGCGAAGCTTTTAGTTTAGATTTTGATTACGACCTTTTTAATATCGCTGTGCAAGATGGCTTTAACATCGGAGAAATCACCGAAATATTAGGGCAACAATTCGGTATCGCTGTTGATATGGGTTTTTATATATTTTTACGATCTACATTTAGTATTCACGGCTTTACTCTTGGCTCTGTCGATGTTGAATATCCTGTAAGAATATTTTTAGATTTTCCTGATGATTATAGCTTTGACCATGGGCAAACCGTGCCTATACATTCGTGGTACGAAGTGTTAGACGGTTGGGCTTTAGATACACATTTCCCAACCGCTGGTATAATTGCTTTAGATTTAGAATATGGTTTTGGCTTAAATTTAGACATTATCGTGTGCTTGTTCGATTGCGAAACTATTCCTATAATTCCAACTATTAATATTCCCGCTGTTCCTTATTCAACCGACCCTTTACCTCACGATTCAATAGCAATTTTTTATCTTAATGGACAAACAGGAGAGGTTGCCTATCCATGCTTAGACCCCATCACCGGATTGCCCAATATTTGCAACGATGATTTGTTGCCTATCGTCATCCCCGATTGGTTCGGAATTGGTTTAACAGGTGAAATTGATATTCCTTATGTTGAAACCGAAGATTATTTAGACCCTAATACTCAATGTTTACACGCACATGGTAACGATGAGTGGCTTTGGTTTAATCTTAATATAATGCAATTCCTATCATTTATCGCTGGATTTATACCCCCTCCAAATGGACCAGCAATACAGGAGGCTATTAACTTTATTCAAGGCGGTACAATAGAATATGAAATTATTGCCGGAATAAATGCCACAATTGAATATTTTATTTTACATCTTGATTTGCACATGTCGAGTTTCATGACTCAAGATTTTGCTTTCTGCCCAACAATATTAGCCACTCTTAGATTTCCAATTGATTTGCCTTACACCGAAACAAACCCTCACAATGGGAATGCTTTAGTTGCCCAAGGTGAAAATGACACTATCACTTTTGCAATTAATAACGATTTGAATATTACATATCCTTGCTATGAATGGGACTCGATGCAAGTCTATGATGTTACATACAACATCATCAGCACTTTTACAAATCATACCTGGGACTCTATTGCTTTCGATTTTATTATCGAAGCAATTTTCTTCCAAATTACTATCCCTACTAATATTTTTCCAGTAACTACCATGCCCGAATTTTGTTTGCCACATATTCAAGTCGATAATGGCGATTTGGGAAATTATCAATATATAAATGCTTGTTCACCTGCTATCACTGCTCCTGCAATTTCAACAAGTAGTGTGTTCTCAGAAAATGATTTAAGCAAAGGCGGAGGAGGCGAGTCTCAAACTAAAGACTTAACTTTTTGTTTTCCAACAAATTGCGAACCTTTAATCTCCGAATCTTTTCCATTAGGCTCAATACCTTTAACTTGGTTTAATCAAACCTGGTTGCTCGAAGGCTTTGTACAAGATACTGTATTCCCAGGAACCTGGCTTTTTCCACTTCCTGAACTTGACATAAACATTGACGGACAAGATGTAATATGCTACGGAGACTCTACAGGTGTTATAACAGTTCAAGCAATTAACAGTACTGGACCATTTACTTTTGAATATTCATGGGGAACTGTTAATACTCACATTAGTCCGACAGATTTTATTAATGTCCCAGCAGGATATTATTATATTACACTAACTGATGTTTATGGATGCCAAGTTTTTGGCGAAATGAATATTGCCGACGAAAACCCGCCTATATTAACAAACCTTTACGAAGATGATGTCTTGTGCCATGGTGAGGCTACAGGCAATTTATATTCTTTTGTTTCAGGCGGAGTTCCTCCTTATTTATGGAACTGGCAGCCAAGTGGAAGAACCGAACAAAATCCAATAGGGGTTTATGCTGGCTGGCATTACTTAACTCTTACTGACGCCGTTGGTTGTGAACATTACGATTCTATATTTATTGATGAACCACCAACACCTTTAACAATGACTTATACAAGTGGAAATGTTTCGTGCTATGGATATTATGATGGTTATATCGACATTACTCCAGCTGGAGGAACACCCCCTTATTATTATCAATGGTCAAACGGTCAAATGACTCAAGACTTAATTAATATTCCCGCTGGACAATATGTTGTTACTGTTATGGATGCAAATGGTTGTAGAATATCTGATAATATTGAAATCACTCAACCAGATCCATTAGAACTTTCTACTTATACTCAAGACGTTTTGTGCTATGGCGAAAATACAGGAAGTGTTGACCTTGTCGTTACAGGTGGCACACCGCCATATTTTTATTCATGGAGTAATGGCTCTACTAATCAAGATTTATGGAATTTATTTTATGGAATTTATATTGTAACTGTGGTAGATTCTCATAATTGTTCGCAATACACTATGGTTCAGATACAACAACCGGACTTACCACTACATGGTGATATTACACCTACTCACGTTAGATGTTTTGGTGAAGGAAATGGTGTTGCCGACCTAAATGTTTTTGGTGGCACTCCTCCGTATTACTTTATTTGGAGTACTGGCGAAATTAGTGAAGATATCTATGATTTAATTCCAGGAATTTATTCAGTAACTATTAACGACGAACATAATTGCCAAACTGCCGATACTGTACAAATATTCCAAGCCGATGCGCCAATGCTTGGAACTATTTCTGGCACAAATATTACTTGCCACGGCGGAAATAACGGAAATATTTATATTACTGCCTCTGGTGGACGACCTCCATATACTTTTGAGTGGTCTAATGGCTCTTGGCAACAAGATTTAATTGGAATACCAGCAGGAAATTATTCTGTTACTGTTTCAGACCAAAGCCATTGCCATTACGAAATGAGCATCGAACTTACTCAACCAGAAGAATTTTATGCTCAAGCAATGGACGATGTTACAATATGCTATGGTGAATATGCCGAAATAGGAATAGGAATTATTGAAGGAGGAACACCGCCATATACCATAGTATGGAATAATGGAGACCAAGGACCAAGCACTACAGTGCAGCCTTTAGAAACTACAACTTATTCTGCACATATCGTTGATGCTACATTCTGCGAAAGTCAAGAACTCGAAATTACTGTTAATGTTCATAAACCACTTAGTTTAAGCGTAACTGCTAACAAAGAAATCGTTTGCCCAGGCGACTCTGTTTCTTTTGATGTTGTTATTAGTGGAGGCGGGATTAACGGAAATCAAGTTTGGGTGGGAGATAGCTTAATGAATATCCCTGTTAATTTGACAATTTCGCAGGACACAACTATTAATTTCGAAGTCTGGGATGCTTGCCATTTTAATAATATTAGACAAAGAATTTCTATCGAAACTTATTCTTTACCATTGATAAATATCGCTGCCGAACCAACAAATGGCTGTTCGCCTTTAAATGTTCAATTCCACGAAAATAGCCCTAATGTCGGACAAAGATACGTCTGGAATTTTGATGACGGCGATTTTGAAAATTTATCATTAGACAAACATCCACGTCATACATTCTATAATGCAAGAACATTTAACGTAGGTTTAGAAGTTATTTCTTATGAAGGCTGTAAAGTCGATTCAACAATTGGAATAGTTGTGTTTCCAAACCCTGAGGTAGAATTTAGAGCACATTCAACAAATGTAACTATGGCTAGCCCATTGATATATTTCACTAATTATACTAACGGTGGTTTCTGGCATAATTGGAGTTTTGGCGACGGAACTTTTAGCTCAGAAACAAACCCCTCACATTCTTATACTATGCCCGGCACTTTCCACGTTACATTAGAATCTACTTCGCTTTATGGTTGTGTCGATTCGGCTGGCGTTGATGTATTTATTTCTAATGAATTAGCCGTTTATGCCCCAACTGCTTTTACTCCTAATTATGACGAACTTAATGAAACTTTTAAAGTTTTTGCAGACGGAATTGATGAAAGTTCGTATAAACTAATTATTTATAATAGGTGGGGAGAAGCCGTATTTAACTCAATAGGATATGAAAATGAATGGAACGGAAAATTTGCCGATAAAGACTGCCCCGAAGGAGTTTACGTTTGGGTTGTGAAATTTATCGACATTTATGGAAACGAACATGTTTGCAGTGGTAATGTTACAGTAATTAGATAAATTAAAAAATATTGATATGAATAAGACGCTAAATTATTTTCAGTTTGGCGTCTTTATTTTTTATATAAATTCAAAACTCAATTTGAATACTTAGTAATTATTGTTAATTTTGTTGAAAAAATTTATCAATTATGGAAAATAATCTTCCTTTATTACAAAATGCCGATTTAAAAGGCAAAATAGTACTTGTCCGCGTTGACCACAACGTAGTAAAATCAGGACTAATTCAAGACCCATATCGTATCGATTCAACTATTGGAACAATATGTTATATCTTGGCTAATGGGGCAAAACCTATTTTAATGACTCATGTTGGTCGACCAAAAGATAAAGCTACAAAAAGCATAAATATTAGCGAAAAAACTTCTGTTCAACCTATAGTAAATTATCTAAAAGAAAAATTACATTTGCGAATTGAAGTCCCAGAATTTACAAAATCAGAATCACAAGCTTATACAAACATTGACTCTTCGATAGAACCGTTAATTTCCAAACTTAAAAATAACGAATTAGATATGATTTATATGCCTAATACTCGTTGGTTTTGGGGCGAAGAGGCAAAAGGAGAGGAGCAAGATAGATTTGCATCTCAATTAGCTAGTTTAGCTGATATTTATGTGAACGATGCTTTTGGCTCTTGGCAGGCTCACGCTTCCACTGTTGGCGTTAATAAATATTTGCCTTCTTATACTGGATTTTTAATGCAAAAAGAAATTCAAAACTTAGAAAGGTTATTTAATGCCGAGAAACCTTTATTAGCAGTTGTTGCGGGTAGTAAATTTGATACAAAAATAGAATCTTTATCAGCTTTGATTAAAAAAGCTGATAAATTAATTATAGGTGGAGTTTTGTATAATGCTTATTTATGCGCTAAATATGACATTTCAATAAAAGGTATAGCTGAAGAAGACGTTAAATTAGCAAAAGACTTTCTTGAGTTTGCAAAGCAATATCCTAACAAGATTGTAGAACTACCTTTTATTATTGAAAGCGACTCAATAGAAGGTAAATTCGAAGGACAATTTAGAACTATTGATATTCGCAATTTAAAACCAAAAACAGAACTTGGTTTCGTGCTTGATGCTGCCCCAGAATCATTTTTAGAAAAAGAAATTATTGACACTTTTCTAAGCGCCAAAACTATTTTTGTAAACGCCGTTATGGGATTTACCCCACATTTTAATGGCGGAACCATGGCAATGGATTCATTAATTGATAAAAATAAAGAAGCTCTAAAACTTTTTGGCGGTGGCGACACTCTTCAAGAATTAAAACAATTACTACCCGGAATTTACTTAAAAGCTCTTGATGATCCTAAATATTACTTATTTACAGGAGGAGGAGCAGTGTTAAAAGCAGTTGAAGAAGGTACTCATTTGGGTATTCCTCCTATTGAAGCACTGCTAAAAAGCAATAAATAATAAAAATTAAAGAGGCTGTTTCAAAAAAGATAGCCTCTTTTTAGGTGTAATGGACATTTTTTAGGCTGTTTATTTTTCAATTTTTAATGAACTAAAAAAATAAATAAGTTATTAATAATCAGCAGGTTAATAAAATTAAGCAATTCATCGTCTGTAATGCCTTCTGGATTGGAAGCCCAATTTCGCCACTGAAATTTTTTGGAAATTACGGAAACGTAATTGTCTTTGATGATTTCTAATTCTTGGTCTTTGTCGTCCATAATTTTAGGAAACAACATCCAACCTAATTGCTCTAATCGTTGTGCATCTCCCGAAATTACTCGGTCTTGACGCATTATGTTTCTGATACTTGATATTACTGCACTTACGTTTGACATTTTCTTTAATTGTTATAATCCCGAAGGGATTAAATGTTTGTAAAACGATGTAGCTTTGTGTGGTGTGCGACCCCTTTGGGGTCGTATGTTATTTGCTATTTCCATATTTTACAAACATTTAACCACTTCGTGGTCGGGTTGGATGGTGTTGTTTTTCTTTAAATATTTTCTTCGTGGTCGGGTCTAATTAATCCATTCAAACAAATACTCATCTTTATATTCCACCGAAAATTTCTGTAAAAACTCTATATACTCTTCTTTAAATGTTTTCTTTTTGTGATGTTCTTTTTGGTTTAAAATGTATTTTATCACATTATCTAAAGCTGAGTAACTATACGAGAATGCACCGAAACCGCTTTGCCATTCAAATTTTGATTTTACAAACTTCTTTTCTTTAATGAAAGTATTACTAGATTTTTTTATTTCTCTCACTAAATCAGATAGGCAACACGAAGGTTTCATACCAATTAATAAATGGATATGATCTGGCATTCCATATATTGCTAACATTTTTTGTTCGTTATTTTGTACAATTCCTGTAATGTACTTATACAACTCTTCTTCCCAACTATTGTGGATTAAATTATTTCTGCCTTTTACGGCAAAAACTACCTGAATATAAATCTGGGAAAATGTTCCTGAATTCATTACGCTATCTGATAAATCTCGGTTTCTAATTCTATAATTACTTTCAAATAATTTCCTTTACATCCAAAGACGTTGATGATTTTAAATGGATAAGCTAATTTATTGAGAGGGTCAAGTTTCAAGACTTCTAAACTTTCAATGGAAGTAATGTCGCTGTCTGCGTATTTATCTAACAAACTTCTGAGAACGCCAGTCTGCCTAATAACCCTCATTTTTAATCATTTTCTTCAAAAATACAATATTATTTTGGTTTTGAAGCGATGTTTTTTAGATTTATTTCAGGATTTATAATTTTGGGTGTAATGGAAATGATAAATTAATTGAAAAGACAAGGAAATTATTAGGGAAAAAGATTAATTTGTAAATATTTATTTTAACCCACTTAGTTTTCTTATTTCGCTAAGTTTATTTAAAGCTTCTAAAGGGGTAAGACTGTCAATATCAATACCTTGCAATTCTTTTTTTATCTGCGAAAGCACAGGATCGTCTAGTTGAAAAAAGCTTAATTGATAGCCTTCTCTTGATGGTGCAATTTTTTCGACAGGTTTATTTAAGTTTGCATCTTTTTTTATCCCTTGCGATTTCCCTTCTAATTGTTCCAAAATCTTCTTAGCTCTATAAACGACAGATTTAGGCATTCCAGCCATTTGTGCGACATGAATACCAAAACTGTGTTCACTACCCCCAGCTCTAAGTTTTCGTAAGAAAATTACTTTATCTTTCGACTCCTGAACCGAAACGTTAAAGTTTTTAATTCTTTTAAAAGATTTTTCCATTTCGTTAAGCTCGTGATAATGAGTTGCGAATAAAGTTTTAGCTTTTGCGCTAGGGTGTTCGTGAATATATTCGGCAATTGCCCAGGCAATGCTTATGCCGTCATAAGTAGAGGTGCCACGTCCAAGTTCATCTAAAAGAATTAAACTTTTTGGAGATAAATTATTCATTATACTTGCAGCTTCGAGCATTTCGACCATAAAAGTAGATTCTCCCATAGAAATATTGTCAGAAGCACCTACACGCGTAAAAATTTTATCAACTATACCTAATTCAGCACTACTTGCCGGAACAAACGAGCCTATTTGAGCCATAAGACAAATTAAAGCAGTTTGACGCAATAAAGCAGACTTCCCAGCCATATTCGGACCGGTAATCATCATTATTTGTGTCGATTTATCATCGAGATAAACATCATTAGGAATATATTCTTCGCCAAAAGC
>CAYRQZ010000006.1:47040-54313 GCA_964426585.1 uncultured Bacteroidales bacterium
CCGATTTTTAATGAACTTATGCCAGTGCGTTCACTTTCGCTTTTTTCTAAATTTTCCAAATAAGTTTTACCACCAGTTGCCAAAGAGCGAAGCTCATCAAGTTCGTTACTTACTCCGTTAGCGATAACATTTCCACGACTTAGTAAAGCAGGACATTCAGGATTAATTTCAGTTGAAATTTTATCAATCAAATTTTTACATAAATTTATACTATTACCTAAATTTTTTACAAGTTCATTGTCTGAAATCTTGCAAAGTTCACTTATTGGTTCTAATGCAAGTAAAGAATTTCGCAAAGACAATAATTCCCTAGGATTAACACGTAAAACAGCAATTTTTGAAGCTAATCTTTCAATATCTGAAATTTGGATTAGTTGTTCATTTAATTTTTCGCGAAACTCAGTATTTTGAATAATATATTCGGTAATATCAAGCCTTTCATTAATAGAGTTTAAATTTTTTAAAGGTAAACTTAACCAGCGTTTAATTAGCCTTCCTCCCATTGGCGTTAAAGTGTTATCTAAAACGTTAATTAAAGTTTTTCCCCCTTCATAGCTAGAAGAAAAAAGCTCTAAATTGCGAATTGTAAATCTATCTAACCAAACATAAAGACTCTCATCAATTCGAGAAATTTTGGAAATATGCTCGCGTGCATTATGTTGAGTAAAATCTAAATATTCTAAAATAGCTCCAGCAGCAATTATTGCCGAATCTAAATTATCAATCCCGAAACCTTTTAAACTAGTAGTATCAAATTGTTTATTAAGTTTATCTAAAGCATTTTCGCTTGTATATACCCAATCATCTAATCCAAAGTCTTTAAAATTACCATTAAAACTTTCATGAAATTGTTTTTTCTTATTTTTCTCGAAAAGAAGTTCTTTAGGTTTAAAACTTTGAATTAATTTATCAATATATTCAATATTACCTTGAGTTATTAAAAACTCTCCAGTTGAAATATCTAAAAAAGCTATTCCGATAAATTGTTTTCCGAAATATACAGAAGCAAGAAAATTATTTTCTTTTCTTTCCAAAACATTATCATTTAATGATAAACCGGGCGTAACAAGTTCGGTAATTCCTCTTTTTACGATAGTTTTTGCCAATTTTGGGTCTTCTAATTGTTCGCAAATAGCAACTCTTTCTCCGGCGCGAACAAGTTTTGGCAAATAATTATCTATTGCATGATGAGGGAAACCAGCTAAGTCAATATAGCTAGCAACTCCGTTAGCCCTTTTTGTCAAAGTAATTCCTAAAATAGAGCTAGCTTTTACAGCGTCTTCCTCAAATGTTTCGTAAAAATCTCCGACTCTAAATAATAAAATTGCATCAGGATGTTTTGCCTTAATATTATAATATTGTTTCATCAAAGGAGTGTCTGCTGCTTTCATAAAAATTTTTAATAATTTATAAAGCGTAAAGATACTATTTTACAATATTTAATTAAAATTTTGTATCGCTTTGTTAATAACTTAAGAAAAAAACTAATTATAAATAGCTAACAAATTAGACAACAAATCATTAGTCAAAACTTAAAAGATAAAAAAAAAATAGTTATAATATTTTATATATTCGATTTAAAAATATAAATTTGCAGCCTTAAAATTGAAATTAATTATTAGTTATGGCAAAAAAAAATAAGAAGACAGCTGAAAACGATGGTTTTAAATCGGTTGAGTCTGCTTTAAGTCGTGCAGAAACTTTTATTGAAGCAAATCATAAAGCATTTTTATACGGTTTAATTGGTGTATTAGTTGTTGTTTTAGGGATAATTGGTTACTATAAGTTTATTCGTGAACCGCGAATAAAAGAAGCCTGGTCAGAATCTTTCAAAGCTGAATACTATTTTGAAAAAGATTCCTTTAATCTAGCACTTAATGGAGATGGAGTTTATCCTGGATTTTTAGATATTATTGACGATTATGGAAGCACTCCAATGGGAAACGCATCTAAATATTATGCAGGTGTTTGCTTTATGCGCCTGGGTGATTTTGAGTCAGCAATTACATATCTTAAAAAATTCAAATCAGACGACCCTATGGTTGGAGCCATGGCTATTAATCTTATTGCTGATGCAAATTTAGAGTTAGGCAACATTGATGAAGCTATTAATAATTACTTAAAAGCTGCCGAAAAAGCTCATAACGATTTTTTATCTCCAATATTTTTTATGAAAGCCGCTCAATCTTATGAGTTAAAAAATGAATATAAAAACGCTTTAGATATTTACAAAAAAATTGAAACCGATTATTTCGGTACTGCACAACAAAGAGATATTGAAAAATATATCAAACGTTGCGAAATGAAATTATAATTAAAGTCTATATTAATCAGGGCTTTTTAGCCCTAATTTTTTAAATACTATGGCAAGTTCGCTTAAAAACCTATCACAATATTCCGAACTAGGAATTGCTAAACAATCTGATGATTACAAATTTCGAATAGGCATTGCTGTCTCGGAATGGAACCAAGAAGTTACCGCATCATTAGCCGAAGCTGCTATTAATACTCTTAAACAATATGGATTTGAAGATAAAGATATTATTCTTAAATCTGTTCCAGGAAGTTTTGAACTACCATTAGCTACAAAGTATTTAATTGACCACGCAATAGTTGACGCTGTTATTTGTTTAGGCTGCGTTATCCAAGGCGAAACTAGACATTTCGAGTTTATTTGCTCAGGTGTTACCCAAGGCATTATGAAATTAACTTTAGAAACTAGCATTCCTATATCTTTTGGACTTTTAACAACTGACAATCTTCAACAAGCATTAGATAGAGCCGGAGGAAAACATGGAAATAAAGGTGTTGAAGCAGCTATCGCAGCTCTAAAAATGCTAAAATTAAACCAAGAAATGGAAGATCTTCACTCCAAATTAATTTTTGGTAACAATGATTTTAACGATGACTTTGATGATGACCTTAACAACAATCCGCTTAACATAATTAATTGAACATTTATTATTGAAACATAGAATAATATTAATAATATTACATTTTTGCATATTATTGCCAATGTTTTTCGTAGCTTGTTCAACTAAACAAGAATGGCTTAAAGCAGAGGTTAGCTATCCAAACAAAAATTCCGAAAATTTACTAGTTAAACCTAAAGACTTTTCATATTATACTTATATTAAAAGTAAATCATGTATAGAAAATAATAATAAAACAAAAAATTTAATCCCAGAAGAAACAAAAAAAATTCAAGGAAAAGATTTTGCTTACGTGTCAATGTTTTTTGATGAAGAAAACTACGGAATGGAATCTTGGAGTTTTGGCAGAGTTATTGCAGGAGATACAATAATGCTGGTCGAAACAAAATTCCAAGCAAAAACTTGTTCGTGCAAAACTTCCGGGAGGTTTTTTCATGGATACTTTATTGTGTTCGACAATAATTTTATAAAAATTAAAACCGATAAGAAAAATAACATTTACAATCGTCAAGAAATATATAATTTCGTTCAAGAGTATTATCATCAAGATTTTGAAAAACAGGTGAATTCAATTGAAGACCTAAAGCTATTGATTAAAAATATTAACAATTAACATTTTTAATACTCACACAATCAAATAGATAAGCTCAATATTTTTTTTGCATGTTAATAATGTTAAAAAAACTGTATTATTAGTTTAGATTATTATCTTTTAAAATAGTATTTTTGGGCAAAAATTTTCATAAATGGGAAAAATTATTGTATTGGCTAATCAAAAAGGTGGAGTAGGAAAAACCACTACAGCCATTAACTTAGCTGCAA
Organism: uncultured Bacteroidales bacterium; assembly: GCA_964426585.1. Lineage (GTDB taxonomy): Bacteria > Bacteroidota > Bacteroidia > Bacteroidales > ML635J-15 > Bact-19. The sequence continues at coordinate 50,796 of CAYRQZ010000006.1, forward strand.
GTTTAGCTGTTTTAGAATACAAAGTTCTAGTAGTTGATGCAGACCCTCAAGCTAATGCTACCTCTGGATTAGGTTTTGACATTAGAAATGTCCGCACCGGATTATACGAAACTTTAATTAAAGACGAAGACCCTCGTAATATAATTTTATCGTGCAGTATCCCTGGTTTATTTTTGCTCCCAAGTCATATAGATTTAGTTGGAGCCGAAATTGAAATGCTTGATTTGCCAAACCGCGAAAAAATATTAAAACATGTTCTTATTAAAATAAAAGATGATTACGACTTTATTTTAATTGATTGTTCTCCTTCATTGGGTTTAATTGTAGTGAATGCTTTAACCGCTGCCGACTCTGTGCTAATACCTGTTCAATGCGAATATTTTGCTCTCGAAGGATTAAGTAAATTGCTAAATACTATTCGAATTATTCAAAGCCATTTAAATCCTGATTTAGACATTGAAGGTTTTGTGATGACAATGTACGACTCTCGCTTAAGGCTATCAGATCAAATTTATGAAGAGGTAAAAAAACATTTCGACACTATGGTCTACAATACTATAGTTCACAGAAATGTTAAACTTGGCGAAGCGCCTAGCTTTGGACAAACAATATTCGATTACGATGTCTCCTCAAAAGGGGCAACAAATTATTTAAACCTTGCAAGAGAATTATTGCAAAGAAATAATATGACTAAAATTAATCAAGAAGATAAAATTATTCAATAATATGGCAAAAAAAAATGCACTAGGACGTGGCTTAAACGCTTTAATTGAAACAGGTGATAGTAATATTAATAATGCAAATACAAGTCGTGAGCCTAATGAAATTGATATAAATTTAATTGACGCAAATCCTTTTCAACCTCGCACAAATTTTGATGAAGAATCCTTAATAGAACTTTCAGAATCTATTAAAGAACTTGGGGTTATACAACCTATTACAGTTCGTATTTTAGAAAATGGAAAATACCAACTTATTTCGGGCGAAAGACGACTTAGAGCCGCTAAATTAGCTAAACTCAAGAAAATTCCTGCATACATTAGAGTCGCTGACGACCAAGGTATGCTCGAAATGGCTCTGGTAGAAAACATACAACGCGAAGACCTTAATGCAATTGAAGTAGCTATTTCTTATCAAAGATTAATGGACGAGTGCAACTTAACTCAAGATTTACTTAGTCAAAGAGTAGGAAAAAAACGCTCAACTGTTGCCAACTATATTAGACTACTTAATCTTCATGCTAAAATTCAGCTCGGAATAAAAGAAGAAAAAATTTCTATGGGGCATGCAAGAGCTTTATTAGCTATTAAAGAACAAGATACCCAATTAATGGTCTTCGACCAAATACTCAAATATGACTTCTCTGTTAGAAGAGTCGAAGACATTGTAAAAGAACTCAATAACGAAGTTAAACAAGAAAAAATTTCTAAAAAGAAAACTCCAACGACTACCGATGATTATCTTAAACTTCAAAAACACTTATCGGCTTGTTTTGCAACAAATGTCGAATTTAAACGTTCTAATAATGGAAATGGGAAAATTACAATACCATTTAAAAATGATTATGATTTAGAAAGAATAATTGCGTTACTTGATAAATTAAACGTTTAAATTTGGAGTTCAATAAGATAAAACATATAATTATAATTCTGATTATTTTCCCAAATTTAATTTTGGCGCAAAATCTTAATAATGAAGAGAAAAAAACTCATTCTCCACGTAAAGCAACAATAATGTCGGCCTGCTTACCAGGATTAGGGCAAGCATATAATAAAAAATATTGGAAAATCCCAATTATTTATGCAGGAATAGGTAGCTTTGGATATTTAGCATATTTAAACCAAGCACAATTCACTAACTATAAAAAAGCGTATTTGTTACTTGACCAAGGTCTAACTAATAATTATCCAGATTTTAATAAAGAAGCCTTGATACACATTATGGACGGATACAGAAAGCAAAGGGATTTATGTATTTTAGGATTTATGGCTTTTTATGCTATTCAAATTGTTGACGCGAATGTTGACGCTAACTTATTCGATTTTGACGTTGGAGAAAATTTGAGCTTTAAAATTAGCCCCAAAGTGATGACAAGTTTTAATAGCTTTACTCCTATTACGGGTGTATCATGTACAATAAAAATTAAATAATGCGAAATTTTTTACTGATATTAATTTGCCTGAATAGCCTTGTCGGTATTTCACAAACCGAAATTGACACTACAATAGTCATCAGAAAAAACGATGCTTATTCTATGCCCGACCATTTGGACAGTTTACTGGCGTCATGGTATTATTATACAGGGCGCGATACAATAGATTACTTAAATATTTCCGACAGATATTCATTTATAGTAGATTTGCCCGATTCAATTTATGCCGAAAGAATTAGAAGAATTAGCACTCCTATTGAATTGACATACAATAAAAATGTTCAAAAATATTTAGATAGGTACGTAAAAAATGGCAAATGGATAGCCCCAAAATTTTTAGGGCTTTCTCAACAATATTTTCCATTGTTCGAAGAGAAACTTGATGCTTACGACATTCCATTAGAACTTAAATATCTACCAATTATTGAATCTGCACTTAACCCAAAAGCTAAATCACCCGCTGGAGCCGTGGGATTATGGCAATTTATGTTTAAAACTGGGCAAGGAATGGGACTCGAAATCAACTCTTATGTTGACGAAAGAATGGACCCCGAAAAATCCACAGATGCAGCTTGTAGGTATTTAAAAAGTTTATATCAAACTTATAATAATTGGACATTAGCTCTTGCTGCTTATAATGCTGGACCCGGCACAATTAATAACGCAATAAGGCGCTCAGGAGGAAAAACAAATTATTGGGAATTATATCCATATTTACCAAACGAAACTAGAAATTATGTTCCGGGTTTTATTGCTATTGTGTATTTATTTACTTATGCCGAAAAACATGCTTATAAGCATGAATATATCGAGTTCATTCACGATTTTGATACAGTTATGATAAAAAAAGATCTTCATTTTGCCCAATTAGATTCAATCTTAGGAATACCAGTTGGAGTAACTCGTGAATTAAATCCCCAATATAAACTCGACATTGTGCCAGCTAAAAATAAAGAATATCCCCTAAAAATTCAAAGAAAGTATCTGAGTAACTTCATGGAATTTGAAGATTCTATTTATGCATTTATGGACACAGTATTCTTTAATCCTAAAACAAATGTAGTTGTCGAAAATAAATATGTGGAAAATATTGTGCCAGCTACCCAACCACCAGGCACCGTTGAATTGCAATATATTGTTAAATCAGGAGATTCTGTTGGTCTTATAGCATCATGGTACGGAATAAATATCAATCAACTTAAAGCTTGGAATGGACTTGCTAACAACAACATACGAGTTGGGCAAGTCCTAAAAATTTATATCTTAGCAGCTCTTGAGTCGAAATATAAAATTGTGAATAATTTAAGTTTTGAAGAAAAACAAAAGATGAGTGGAGTAAATACAGATACAAATAAAAATGTTATTA
>CAYRQZ010000007.1:0-48129 GCA_964426585.1 uncultured Bacteroidales bacterium
ACGCGTATAGAGATGTTTTTAATATTAAGAACACATATTTAGAAAAGGGCGAAAAGCGTGGAGTAGCCAAAGGGTTAATTGAAGGAAAAAAACAAGGAATAATTGAAGGAAAGTTTGGAATTGCAAAAGAAATGCTCAAAGACAAAGAACCTATTGAAAAAATAATTAAATATACAGGCTTAACAGAACAAGAAATAAATGAATTAAAAACAACAAAAAAATAATTTTTGGTATTTTTTGGAAAAATAAAAATAGTATCAAAATTACAATTTTCATTTTTGACTTTAGTCGAAATACAATTTGTCCGAAGAACAAAATATGATTAACCGTTCCCCATTTCTCTGCCCGTAGGGCAACACATTCCGATTATACGTATATTTTTCAAAAAAGTTTCATTTTTCCCGAAAAATGAGTTCAACTTTTAAAAGCTGGACTAATTTGTATGTGTAAAAAAATAAAAGCCGACAAAATAAAGTCGGCTTTTATAATAAATATTACTAAAATTATTTAATAATTTGAAGTTTATTTTCATAAATATTGCCGTCTGAATTAATCCTAACAATATAAAGCCCATTGCTTAAACTTGAAATATCAATATTTTGATTAAAGTTATTGTCAATATTTAAAACAAGTTTTCCTGTAATATCAAAAATGCTTAGCTTGCTAAATTCTTGACTTACAAATATTTGTTCCGAAGCTGGATTTGGAAAGACACTTATGTTAGAATTGCTTATATTTGTTACAGCAGTTGGGAAGTCCATTGTATTTGTAAAGAATTTGTAGATTTCAGTATTATAGTCAATATCGTTTACCGGTGAATAGTACCAATTATGTTCGCCACCTATTATTTTAATAAAAGCAGTTTGACTACCTTCATTACCATCTTGGTAAAGATATCTTTCAAATGTCAATCCATCATCTTTAATATTTGGGAAATATGTAATTATAGGTTCTGCGTTACAATTATTAAAATTTCGCCAAAACTCTACAGTTTGCTCAGCACCTAAGCCAACAGGATATACACCCATTCCTGTGTCGAAGCCTGCATTTTCGTAAGTAATCGTAGCATCTGCTGTTCCATGAAAATGAATAGTTTTGGTTGGAGTTATTGGCGTTAGACTGCTAACTGCGTTTCCTATAGTTCCACTAACGGCAGCAATAGCGGTTATTCTATCACCATGCAGAATTCCCATTTTATTACTCATAAAACCGCCTAAAGAAAATCCCATGAAGAAAATACTGTCTGTATTGATACTATAATTATTTTCTAACGAATCTAAAATTGCTATTAAAAATCCTGGATCATCTACGTTATTATTTAAAATTACTTCACCAAGATATGGAACAGTCGTACCAGCTCCGGAGTTCCAAGCTGTTCCTATTTCCCCTAACATCGCAATTTCTGCCATTAAAGCTTGTGGAGTAATTATTATCCAATTAGCTTGTTCGCCCCATTGATTTAGTTGAAAACTAGAATGAAAATTAGACATATTATCGTCTAATCCGTGTAAACAAAACATTACAGGACTTGGTGTTTCAGAGTTATAAACTGAGGGAATGTACTCAATATATTCTCTATCGATTCCGTCCCAGTTTAAATTGCGTGAGGTTTGTTGAGCTAATGCCATAGTAACTGGCAGAACAATTAATAAAAAAGTAAAAATTTTTTTCATAGTGTAATGCTTTTAAGTTTATTTTTCAAATTTAAACATTATTTTTATATTTTTAATAATTTTTATGGAATTTTTATTTTATTTCATCTTAGCATTAAACTTTTAATTTTAAAATTATGAATAATTTAGTTCAAAAACGTATAATAATATTGCCTTTAGTCATTTTGTTTGGAGGCATGTCTGTTAAAGCCAATCATATTGACGATAAATATGAAAAACTCTGGGCTGAAGTTTCAACTTTTGAAAATAAAGCTCTACCAAAATCTGCTTTAGAAAAAGTTGAGGAGATATATGCTTTGGCTTTAAAAGAACAAAATGATGTTCAAATCGTTAAAGCAACAATTTATAGACTTAAATATAAAAGTACTTTAGAAGAAGATGGTTACGAAAATGGCATAAAGAAATTAGAATCTGAAATTTTGCAAACTTCAGGTGCATCTAAGCCTATTTTGCATCTTTATCTGGCTAAAATGTACACAAATTATTATCAAGTAAACTCATATTTGATAAATCAGCGTTCTGTTAGTTATAATTTTGAACAAAACGACATAAAAACTTGGGATAAAACCAAGTTCCAAGATAAAATCATTAAAAATTATTTTTTAGCTCTAGATATTTCGTTAAAAAATGAAAATTTATCTAATTATTCCGAGCTTATTGATAATGCCGATTTGTCAAAACCGCGATTTGAAAATTTGTACGATTTTGTTGCATATTCGGCAATTAAAGCTCTTTCTTCACAGCCATTTAGTTATTATTCTTATGATAATTTTTATAATGATGACAAATTTGACGATAAATCTTTATTTCTTGATGCCGAAAATTTCGTGAATTATAAATTTGACTTCGATTCGCTTTCTTATAATTATAATGTTTTGCGAATTTATCAAGAATGGTTAAAAGCAAAATTTGAGAATAAAGAAAATCTTGCATCTTTATTAATGGTTGACATTGACAGGTTGGATTTTGTTCGTAAGAACTATAAAGGAGAACAAGGCGATGAATTGTACTTAGAAAAATTAGAAAATTTACACGATATTTATTTAGATAAACCTGAACTAACATATATTTCTTATAATTTGGCAAATTATTATGGTTCTAATGCTTCTCAGTATGATTTTTCAAATCCGCTTACATTAAAATTTAAAGATTATAGCTCAAAAGCAATTTCAATAATTGATGAGGCTTTAAATCTTTATCCCAAAAGTCATTATTCTAGTGAATGTGAAAATTTAAAAATTGAAATTCAAAAAGAATCAGTCTCTTTTAATATAAGCAAAGTCGTTTGTAGCTCTGATAATTTCCCGATTAGAATTTCTTATAAAAATATAGATAAACTTTATTTAACAATAGTATCTTTAAAATATGAAGACTATTTGAGTCTAAATTTTAACTATGACAGAAAAGAATACTTTAAAAAATTACTAAAATTTTCAACATTTAAAGTAAATGCTAAAGAGATAAATTTACCAAAAACATCAGATTATAATCTTCATTTTACTAATTACATAGTTGATGGTTTAGATAAAGGATTTTATGTACTTATTCTTCATGCAAAACCTGAAATTCAATTTGAGGAAAACCTTATATCCAATAATTCTATATTTGTTTCTGATTTGGTTTTAACACGAATGGAAGACAATCAATACAATAATCCGTTTTATGTTTTAAATCGTAAAACCGGGCAGGCTGTAAGCGGAGCTAAAATAAACGTTTATCAAAATGAATATTCTTATGCTAAACGTGGCTATGTGAATAATTTAATAACAAGTGCAGTTTCGGATAAAAATGGAATGGTTTTTTTGCCAAAACTTGGCAAAAAAACTTATTATGATTTAAGATTTGACATTCTCAAAGATAAAGACTTTATTTCTGAAAAAGCATATTGTCGAAACAGGTATTTTGAAGAAGAAGAAAGCCAAGTTGAGGTAAAACTATTTACCGACAGAGCAATTTATCGTCCCGGACAAACAGTGTTTTACAAGGGAATTTGTGTTGAGAAAAAAACTGAGAATATTAAACCATTGCCAAATTATTCTACTAATTTATTTATTTATGATGATAATTACCAAGAGTTAGAAAGTAAAATAGTAAAAACTAACGAGTTCGGCAGTTTTTCTGGCAGTTTTAATATTCCATTAGATGTGCTAACAGGCGATTTTTCAATTCATACTAACGATGGTGATGTTTATTTTAAAGTTGAAGAGTATAAACGCCCAAATTTTGAGATAGAAATTTTGCCAATTGAAGGCGAATATAGAATTAATGATGAAATTTCTGTTTCGGGCAAAGCTATGACTTATGCAGGAACGGCTTTGACAGATGCACAACTTAAATACCGAATTGTGCGTAATCCTATTTGGAGAATCGATACCTATAAATTAGATTTTTTAGAAAAAGAAATTGCTTACGGTGATGCAAGAATTAATGATGAAGGTAAATTTGAATTTAGTTTTAAAGCTTTGGCAGAAAATGATTCTAAGCTAAATGAATATTTATATTATAATTACTCAGTTTTTATTTCTGTTACCGATATAAATGGCGAAACTCAACAAACTTCAACTTCGGTCTATGTTTCAAATAAGGCATTAAATATTTCGCATGATTTTCCTAAAAAAATTGTGAAAGAGGACATTGACAGTATTAAAATATACTCGTCCAATGTTTCAGGAAGATTTGTCCCTGCTCAGGTTAACATTGAGATTTTTAAATTAAAAGATCCAAAATTACTCCTTGCAGAAAATCAGCTTGAGGCAATAGACATGCCACTCTATTCCAAGGAAGAATGGTTTTCAAAATTGCCCGGTTTAGAGTTTGAAGATGAAACAAATTTTGAAAACTGGGAAGTTGAAAAGTCTGTTTTTAAGTCAAAAGTAAATACAGAAAATACAAAAAGTTTGAAAATCAATTCTGCCGATAAATGGCAAGCAGGAGTTTACAGAATAGTTCTTAAATCCAAGGATAAATGGGGAAATGAAATTATAAAAACTGATAATGTTGTTGTTGTCTCGAAAAACTCTAAACAGATGCCTTATACAAATACGGAGTTTTTTCAAATAGATAAAACAACAGCTTTGCCAGGTGAAACTGTGAATCTTTTTATAGGGTCTTCATATAAAAATGTTGATGTACTATACAGCATTGTTAAAAAAAATAAATATAGTCCTCCTATAAAATTAAAGCTTGACTCAGAGCTTGTAAAAATTGCAATCCCAATTACTGAAGATTGTCGTGGAGGTTTTAGTATAAGTGTAATGTTTATAAAAGATAATAGAATATATACTTATAGTCGTTCAATTATTGTGCCTTGGCAAAATAAAAATATAGATATAAAGTTTACAAGTTTTAGAGATAAAACTCAGCCTGGCGCCAAGGAAAATTGGACTTTAAAACTTGTTGATGAGTTTGGAAATCCTGTTCAAGCGGAGTTTTTAGCTTCGATGTATGATGCTTCTCTTGATGTGTTCGCTGCTAATTCTTGGTCGTGGTCTATTTATCCAAATTATTATTATTATGCTAGCTGGCTAATTAATAGCTTTGGAATTCAGTTTTCTAATACTTATGAATTTAATTTTTATAAAAGATTTAAAGCAAATATTACATTTTATTATCCTGAACTAAAATTATTCGGATTTTATTATTCTAATTATTATGGAAGCCCTGTTATGTTCAAGACAGCCGTCAACTCTGGAGCTACTATGAATCCGGTAGCTATGGATGTTTTAGAAGCTACATCTTATATGGAATTTGAAGAATCCGAAAATTCTGATTTGGAGGAAAATGATATTAAAGGAAAAGAGGTTCAGGTTAGAAAAAACTTTAATGAAACTGCCTTTTTTTATCCTCATATTTTAAGCGATGCAAATGGAGAGTTAAGCCTTAGTTTTACTGTTCCCGAGAGCCTTACCAGGTGGAAGTTTATGGGTTTTGCACACACAAAAGATATGAAATTTGGTGATATTAGCGAAGAAATTGTTTGTCAAAAAGAATTGATGATAATGCCAAATTATCCACGTTTTTTCCGCGAAGGCGATAGCATAATTTTAAGTTCAAAGATTAATAATGTCTCTGAGCAAAATATTAAGGGTAAGGCAAAAATTGAAATTTTTGATCCGCTAAGTTTGAAAATTATTAATTCAGAATTTTTAACTGAAAATAATAATATAATTGATTTTAACGTTGAAGCCGGTAAAAACACAAGTGTTTCGTGGTCTATTTTTGTAAGTAATAAATACGAGATGATTGGTATTCGCCTAATAGCTGAAGGTAAAGACCATTCCGATGGGGAAGAAAGAATTTTTCCTATTATCAGCAATCAAATGCTTGTTACCGAGACAATGCCCTTGCCTGTTCGAAAAGCTGGAGTTTCGAAATTTAATTTCAATAGTTTAAAAAATAATAATTCTACTACTTTGAGAAATCAGGCTTTTACATTAGAATTTACTTCAAACCCTGCATGGTATGCAGTACAAGCTTTACCTTATATTATGGAATATCCTTATGAGTGTGCCGAACAAACTTTTTCTAGACTTTATGCTAATATGCTTGCTTCGCATATCGCTAATAGTAATCCAAAAATTAAAAGAGTATTCGATATGTGGCAAAACTTGCCAGATAGCCAGGCACTTTATTCTAATTTGGAAAAAAATCAAGAGCTAAAAGCTTTATTAATCGAAGAAACTCCTTGGGTTTTGCAAGCTAAAGATGAGACTATTCGAAAAAAACAACTCGGCTTACTATTTGATTTGAATAAAATGAATTATGAATCAAATTCAGCCTTAAAAAAACTTTTAGACCAACAATTGTATAATGGTGGCTGGGCGTGGTTTAAAGGTATGCCCGAAAGTTGGTATATAAGTCAGCATATTGTTGCAGGATTCGGACATTTAGATAAATTGGGCGTAATAGATATTAAAACGGACAAAAAAATATGGGAAATGATTTCTAAGGCTGTCGGATTTATAGACAAAGAAATTGTAATTCAGTATAAAGAAATGAAAAAGTATTGTAATGATGATTGCCTAAAAAACGACCAATTATCTTATATGCAAGCTCATTATTTATATGCAAGATCATATTTTATAAATGATATTCCTATTCCTAAAGAAAGCAAAGAAGTTTTTGAATATTATAAAAATCAAGCCGAAAAATATTGGACAAATAAAAGTTTTTATACTCAAGGAATGTTAGCTTTGGCTTTGAATCGTTATGGAGAAACGAAAATAGCAAATAATATAATAGCTTCTTTGAAAGAACATGCTCAGCATAGTGATGAAATGGGAATGTATTGGAAAAATGAAAAAGGATCTTATTGGTATCTGGCTCCCATTGAAACACAAGCATTGTTCATAGAAGTTTTTAATGAGGTTGCTCATGATTTAGAATCGGTTAAAGAAATGAGAGTTTGGTTATTAAAACAAAAGCAAACTCAAGATTGGAAAACAACAAAGGCTACGTCTGAGGCAATTTATGCTTTATTGTTAGGTGGTTCTGATATTTTGAGCGAAGACGAAGAAATTAAAATTAATATTGGCGATTTAATAATTGAACCTGCAAATGATGATGAAATAAAAACAGAAGCAGGAACTGGGTATTTTAAGAAGTCGTGGGACGGAACTTTTATTAAACCAGACTGGGCTAATATAAGTGTAGAAAAAACAAAAAATACAGTATCTTGGGGTGCAGTTTATTGGCAATATTTTGAGCAATTAGATAAAATCAAAGGTTTTGAAGACACTCCGTTAAAAATAAATAAGGAGCTTTTTGTAGAGCGTAGGCAAGGCGAGAAGCTTGTAATTATCCCAATTGAAAAAGATGCTAATTTAAAACTTGGCGATAAAGTTAAAGTACGCATTGAAATTCGAGTTGATAGAGAAATGGAGTATGTTCACTTAAAAGATATGAGAGCATCATGTTTTGAGCCTGTTGATTATTTGTCGGGCTATCGTTATAAGAGTGGTTTAGGTTATTATCAAGCCATAAAAGATGCCTCCATGAATTTCTTTATTGACTATTTACCCAAAGGAACTTATGTGTTTGAGTATGATTTAATTGTGTCCCAAAGAGGAGATTTCTCAAATGGAATAACAAGTATTCAATCAATGTATGCTCCTGAATTTACAAGCCATTCGGAAGGAGTAAGGGTAAAAGTTGAGTAAGTTTCTGTTCTTAACTTAATAAACTTTTTACAATAGCTGAAATTGTTTTACTGTCTGATTTGCCGGCAAGTTTTGTGTTTGCCATAGCCATAACTTTTCCCATATCTCTAATTGAAGAGGCACCTGTTTCTGCAATGATAGCAGTAATTTCAGATTTTAATTCTTCTTCGGAAAGTTGTGTTGGTAAATATTTGGAAATTATATTTGCTTGAAATTCTTCAGGTTCATATAAGTCCATACGGTTTTGTTGTTTGTAAATTTCGGCAGCGTCTTTCCTTTGTTTAATTAATTTTTGAATTATTTGTAATTCTTTTTCGTAAGATAATTCGTTAGAGCTTCCGCCTTCGGTTTTTGCAAGTAAAAAAGCTGCTTTCACAGCCCTCAATGCTTCGAGTTTATCTTTTTCTTTTGCAAGCATTGCTTTTTTAATGTCGTCGTTGATTTGTTCGAAAATATTCATGATAGTTAAATTTTATTCGTTATTTTCATTTTTCATTCTGTCTGTAGCAGCTTGATTTTCGAGTTTATCTAAAAAATTTGAGTCGTTAAGTTTAATAATGTCCTTCAAATGTTCAAAGTTTTTAGAGTCTAAGTTTGGTAGAACTATATTGTTGTCGTTTTCTTCTTCATTTTGGAAATCCAATTCAAGTTCTATAGTATTATCGTCTTCAAGTTCTTCGTTGATATTATTTTGCATGTTATAATTAATTTCGTCTTCACTAAAATTGGCATCATAATTATTTCTTATTTCAAAACTGTTTAAGTCTGAGTCAAAAGAAACGACAACAATTTCCTTTTCTTTTTCTTTTTTTTCGTACAGCTCTGGGTGAGTATCAAAGCCAGTTGCAATAATAGTTACGCTAATTTTATCTTCTAATCTATCATCAAATCCTGTTCCCCAAATGATATTCGAGTCTTTGCCAACAATTTCTTTAAGGTGGTTTGTAATATTTCCGAATTCGCTCATACTAAGTTCGTAGTCTCCTTTAGAGCTTATAATATTTAATAAAATATTTTTTGCTCCTTTAATGTCATTATCTTTTAAAAGTGGGAACTCAAGTGCTTTAGTAATTGCCTGAATATCTCTGTTTTCGCCTTCTGCAATAGCCGAGCCCATAACTGCAACTCCACTATTTTTCATAACAGTTTTAACGTCTTCGAAGTCAACGTTAATATATCCTGGTATTGTAATAATTTCTGCAATTCCTTTAGTTGCAATAGCGAGGACGTCGTCGGCTCTTTCGAAAGCTTCTGAGAATCTCATTTTGCTATATATTTCGTAAAGTTTTTCATTATTAATAATTAAAAGAGCGTCAACATACTCTTTCATTTTGGCGATTCCTTGGCGCGCTTGTTCAATTCTTATGGAGCCTTCAACTGTAAAAGGAATTGAGACTATTCCTATTGTTAAAATATCTCTTTCTTTTGCTGCTTGTGCAATAACTGGCGCTGCTCCGGTACCAGTTCCACCGCCCATGCCTGCAGTAATAAAAACCATTTTAGTGTTGTCGTCAAGAATTTTTTCAATTTCGGGTAAACTTTCTATTGCAGCTTCGCGTCCTTTTTCGGGATTGTTGCCTGCTCCTCTACCTTCGGTTAAGCTTGCTCCTAATGTAATTTTATTAATTATTGGGCTATTTTGTAGGGCTTGTGCGTCTGTATTACAAACAACAAAGTCAACGTCTTTGACATTCATGTTGTGCATTCTGTTTACAGCATTACTACCACCGCCACCGACACCAATTACCTTAATTATTGATGATTCTGTTTTTTGAAATTCGAAATCTAAGTCTGTCATTTTGTTTTTCTCCTTTATTTTTAGTTTTTGTCTGTATTGTCTGTTTCTTCTTCGTCAAATAAATTTGCCATTTTAGATAAAATATTGTTAAATCTAGATCCTTTGTTTTCTTTAGATTTTTTTTCTTTTTTCTTTACATTTTCTTCACTTTTTTCTTGATTTTCGTTATTATTTATAAGATCTTCATTAAGTTTTTTGTTTATTTCATCTAGTTTTTTTATTTCTTCTTCTTCTTGTTCGGATAGTTCAACGCCTTTAATAATTAACCCAACTGCTGTTGAAAATTGCGGTTTATTTATTTCTTCTGCAAATTCGCCAACAATATATGAGTTTGGGTATCCAATTCTAATGTCGGTACCTAGCACGTAACTTGCCAGTTGTTTTAGATTTGAAGTTAGCGACCCTCCTCCGGTAATCACCATGCCTGCTGTAAGTTTATCTCTAATTTCGGTATTTTCTATTTGAAATTTTACGGCAAATAAAATTTCAGTAATTCTTGAGCTAATAATTTTTGATAATTCCCTTAAACTAAATTCTTTTTCTTGATGTCCTTTAAATACTTCTATCGACAATATTGTGTCGTCATGGCTTTTTTCTTCAATAGCAGTTCCGTAGACCACTTTTAATTTCTCAGCCTGTTTTTCGATTAGTCCAAGTTTATTGCTTATGTCAGTAGTGATAATATTTCCACCTAATGGTATTACAGCAGTTTTAATAATTAAATTACTTTTAAAAATAGCTAAATCAGTTGTCCCGCCACCAATATCAAGCACAGCAACATTTGATTCTCGCTCTTGTTTTGTTAAAACTGCTTCGCTTGAGGCAATTGGCTCTAATATTAAAGATTTTATTTTTAGATTAGCAAGAGTAACGCATTTTTTTATGTTATTGACCATTTGCATTTGCCCGGAGATAATTTGAAAATTTCCTTGCAAAACAGAACCACTCATTCCTATCGGATTTTCAATTCCAGTAACTTTATCTACTAGATATGATTGTGGTATAATATTAATAATTTCTTCGCCAGGGTTAGAAACTGAATTTAAAATCATGTCTTCTAGGAGGTCAATGTGCTTTTCTTTAATAATTTTATCATTATCTTCAATTTGTAGTGAGGCAGTATTAGTTTTTGTTAGCACGTGTTGACCAGCAATGCCTACATATACTTCATTAAATTTTAAATTTGCACTATCTTCGGCTTTTCTGACTGCTTGCCTAATGGAATTAACAGTTTCGTCAATATTGATTACAATACCTCTTCTCATTCCATACGAAGGAGTAGTGCCAAATGCTAATATTTCAAATTTGTTATCACTAGTTTTCCGACCAGCTAAAGCTACAATTTTTGTAGTACCAATGTCTAAAGCAGCAATAATTTCATTATTTGTTTCCATTTGTTTATCTTTTTTTACAAATTACTTGATCTGAATATTTTAAATTTATAGTAGAATATATGTTCCAATCTGTTATCGTAAAACCTTTTTTATACAGGGCTTCTAATTTACCTAGCTTGTATTTATAGTTTTCTAAACTTCCAAGAATAATAATATGATTTCCTACTCTTGGAACTATTTCTATTTCACCTTGCGAATTTACAAAAATTTGTTCGAATTGAGCCTTTAAAAATTCATCGGCGTTAATAAAATTAACAAAATCAAATAATTGTTGTAAATTTAAGCTGTTCTTATTTTGTTTTGAAGTGTTTTCTTCGAAAAAGAATTTTGAATCTAAATTTCCAGTAATAACAATTATATTTGCTGTGTAGTAATCACAAGTTGACATAATTTTACAGTCTTCGTCGATGTAAATGTTTGTGCTATCAGTAATAATTCGCATTATTGGGGTTCTTTGTTCAATATCAATAAATATTTCTCCATTTAGATTACTATAAATTTCTGCATTTTTAACGTATTCATTTGATTCGATAATTTTTTCTATTTTATTAAAGTCTTGATTAATAATTCTTGCAGAGTCGATAAAAATATTGTTTGAGTTTAATAAAGATTGCACAATTTGTTGGTTTAGAAATTTATGTTTATTGTTAATATTTATTACTATACCATTACAATTAATAGAGCTTTTTTTGTTGGAAGTAAAGCTAAGGGCTACAACTAAATAAGCCATTAAAGAAACCCATTTTAATATTAATAAAATTTTTCTTTTCATTTTGTTAGGCATATTTTAATTTTAGATACGAGTTGGTCAATATCTCCAGCACCCATGCTAACCAATAATTCAGGTTTTTTAGTTTCTATTATTTCTATTAATTTATCTTTCTCACAAATTTGTTTCACGGGCGATTTAATCAAGTTTAATATCATTTCGGAACTAACGCCAGGGATAGGTTCTTCGCGAGCTGGATAAATCGGCAATAAAATAATGTCATCGCAAATACTAAGACTTTCGGCAAATTTTTCATAAAACTCTGCTGTTCGACTGTAGAGATGAGGTTGAAAAATTCCGGTTAATTTTTTTGTTGGATATAAAGTTTTTACCGCTGATAAGAATGCAGAAATTTCGCTTGGGTGATGCGCATAATCATCAATATATATCGCATTTTGAGTTTGGACAATATAATCAAATCGTCTGTTTATTCCTTTGAAACTTTCTAGTCCTTTTTTGACATCATCTGGGTCAAGTCCACAAGTTAAAGCTGCCGAAGTGGCTGCCAACGCATTTTCGAGATTGTGATTGCCGGGAAAAGCGTAATTAATTTTTGAGATAATTCCGTCAGGATGTTTAATGTCGAAAATACAAGATTGCCCATTAAATATAATATTGTAGAGATTAAAATCGCAAGTATCATCATTTAATCCGTAACGAAATATTTTTAAATCTTTTCTTAATGGGCTACTAAAATTGAAATCAATTTTATTATTTAAAATAACACTTCCCAGGTTACGTGTTTTGTTCGCATAATCTTGAAAGGCTTGGTATAATGTGTCAAAGTCTTTGTAAATATCTAAATGGTCTGGTTCTACACTAGTAATTACAGCTACAAATGGTTGTAATTTAAGAAAGGATCTATCATATTCATCTGCTTCAACGACCATAAAATCGCTATTATTATCAATAAGAAAATTTGAGTTTTTATTTTTCAATATTCCACCTAAAAAAGCAGTACAAGATTTTGAAGAATTAGATAATATATTCGCACAAATTCCGGATACGCTAGTTTTGCCATGTGTTCCAGCTATTGCAATAGTTTTTTTTGAGGAGCTTATTTCTCCAAGTATTTCGGAGCGTTTAAAAATCTTAAAATTATTGTTTAAGAACCAGTTTAATTCGTTATGGTTTTGCGGTATAGCCGGAGTATATATAATTGCAGTTTTTTCGGAATTTTTATAATATGACGTAACCATATTCATATTGTCTTCATAATGAATATTGATTCCAAGTTTTTCTAAACGAATGCACATTTCATTTCTCACTTTATCATATCCTGCAACTCTATATCCTTTTGTATAAAAATATTGAGCTAGGGCACTCATGCCAATTCCGCCAATTCCAATAAAATAAATATTTTCAAACTTTTTATCCATTTGCTAATTTTTTTACTTCTTCTGCAATAAGATTTGCAGCTTCGGGTAGTTCTAAAGATTTAATATTAATTTTCAATTTATTTTTTAAATCATCATCATTTAAAAGATTTATAGCTGTGTCTGTAAGAATATCTCTTGCATTGTCATCTTTCACTAGAATTGCTGCTTCGATGTTTGAAAGTGCTTGGGCATTTTTAGTTTGATGGTCTTCTGATACGTTAGGTGAAGGTACTAAAATTGCTGGTTTACCAACTATACAAAGTTCTGAAATAGTGCCGGCGCCTGCTCTTGAAATAATAATATCCGCCACCGAGAAGGCTAAGTCCATTTTGTAAATAAAATCGCTAATATAAATAAGTTCAGAGTTTAAATTATTAACAATTTCTTTTCCAGTTTCATAATATGCTTTTCCGGTTTGCCAAATAACTTGAATTTTGTTGTCAATATATTTTTGAAGTGTATTTGCAATACTTTCGTTAATTGTTTTGGCTCCTAAACTACCACCAACAATTAAAACTACAGGGTAATCTTTATTTAAATTAAAGTATTTAAACCCGTCCGCAGATTTGTTTTCAATATTCCTTATGTCGGCTCTTACAGGGTTTCCGGTTTTAATAATTTTTTCGGCTGGGAAAAATTTGTCCATATTATCATAAGCAACACAAATTTTTTCGGCATTTTTGGCTAGAAGTTTATTTGTTATTCCTGGAAAAGAGTTTTGTTCTTGAAGTAGATAAGGGATTTTTAAACTAGCAGCAGCTTTAAGGGCAGGACCGCTTGCATATCCACCTACTCCAATAACGACATTAGGTTGAAAGTTTTTAATAATTTTTTTTGCTTTGAAATAACTTTTATAAGTTTTATAAATAAAACTAAAAATTGATAAAGATATTTTACGTTTTAGTCCAACCACAGGTAAGCCGACAATTTCATATCCAGCAGCAGGAACTTTTTCCATTTCCATTCTACCTTGTGCACCAATAAAAAGTATTTCTGTATCTGCCCATTTATATTTAATTGCATTTGCAATAGCTACAGCAGGATATATATGCCCTGCGGTTCCGCCTCCACTAATTATTATTTTCAATTTCTTGGTTGTCATTGTTGTTTATTATTAAATTAATACTTTCATCTACAATTTCACTTTCATTATCTTGAGCAATATTATTATCGTCATTTTCTACTGGGGCTGTTTGTTCTTTTTCTTGTAACTTTTTTTCTTTTTCGCTTTCAGTTACTTCTCTACTAACACTTAAAATAATTCCTAAAGCCATTCCCATAAATATAATTGAAGTTCCGCCATAGCTAACTAGCGGTAAAGGCTGCCCAGTTACAGGAATAATATTTGTTGCTACCGCAATATTAGAAAAAGCCTGCAAGACTATGAGAGTTGCTAATCCTGTTACAATATATGCTCCAAACTTTCGGTTCACTTTTTTTACAATAAATTTTACTCTCATGAATAAATATAAATATAAAGCAATAAGCGGGATAGCACCAAAAAACAATCCGTATTCTTCTATAATTATTGCAAAAATATAATCGGAGTAGGGGTGTGGAAGAATATTTCTTTGATTAGATTTTCCAGGACCTTTACCAAATAATCCACCAGAGGATAGAGCAATTTTTGAGTGTTTTTCTTGTATATTTTCAACTTTGCTATCTTTCGCAATAAAACTTTCAATTCTGTTATTCCAAGTTTCAAACCGTCCTACATGTTTAAAAGTTTTGATAGCTCCTAAGAAAATTAAAGCTAATAAAATTGTAACGGCAACCATTCCAAAGAAATATTTAAGTTTTAAATTACTAAAGAATATTAAAATCATTGAAACGGAAAACAATAAAATACCTGTGGAAAGATTTGAGGGGACTATTAATCCAATAGTTAATAAAATAGGTAAATAAAGTTTAGAAAAAGTGCCTTTCCATGAGTTTATTTCCTGCTCTTTTATGGCTAAAATTCGTGCTAGATACATTAGTAATGCGACTTTTGCAAAATCTGAAGTTTGGAAAGTTAATCCACCTGGAAGTTGAATCCATCTTCTGGCTTCATTCACATTCATTCCGAAAAAATAAGTAAAGATTAATAGCCCTATTGCCAAATACCATAGATATACTGAACTTCTTGAAAAATACTTATATGGGATATTGTGAATTATCACAATAAAAGCAATACTTGTAATAAGCATAATAGCTTGACGAATTAAATAAAAAGTAGTATTACCACTTGCGTCTCTATATGCTAATTGACTAGATGCTGAATACACCGACAACATTGAATATATCGATAGGAAAAATATTATTATCCAAATTCCTCTGTCTCCTTTAAATATTTTTTTAGAAGTTTCTTTCATTTTAAAGGGATCTAACAGCTAATTTGAATTGATTTCCTCTGTCTTCATAGTTTTCGAATAGGTCAAAACTTGCACAAGCAGGAGCTAACAAAACAGTGTCGTCTTTTTTTCCAAGATAATAAGCAGTTTGAACGGCTTCCGGCATTGATTTTGTGTCTATAATTTTTGGCACTATATCTCCAAAAGCTTTATGAATTGCTGCGTTATCTTTTCCTAAGCAGACAATCGCTTTGACCTTTTCTTTGACAAGGTCTTTAATTATTTCATAATCATTACCTTTATCAACCCCTCCAGCTATCCAGACAATAGGCGTGTTTATCGATGCTAGGGCATACCATGCAGCATTTACATTAGTCGCTTTGGAGTCATTAATAAATTTTATGCCATGCACGCTAATAACAGGTTCTAGCCTATGTTCTACATTTTTAAAATCTCTAAAACTTTCGCGTATAATATCTTTTCTAATATTTAAAACTTGAGCAACAATTCCTGCTGCCATCGAGTTGTAAACATTATGTTTACCTTGAATTGAAAGTTCGTTTACTTGCATATTATATTGTTGTTTGTGATTATTTACATAATTAATTTCGTTGAGGTCGTCATCTAAAAAAGCTCCATTTTCAATATCTTTTTTTACTTGTGTGAATTCAAATAGTTTTGCAGAAATTTCTCTTTTAATAATTTCGTTCATTATTGTTTCGTCGTCTGAGCAATAAATAAAAGTATCTTCAAAAGTTGTATTTTGTAATATTCTAAATTTTGAGTCAACATAATTTTGAAATTTATAATCGTATCTATCTAAATGGTCGGGTGTTATGTTTAATAAAATTGAAAGTTCTGACTTAAAATTAAACATATTATCAAGTTGAAAGCTACTAAGTTCTAACACATAATAATCAAAATCTTCTGTTGCAACTTGATATGCGAAGCTATTTCCGACATTTCCCGCTAGGCCAACATTTAAACCAGCTTTTTTAAGAATATGATAAATAAGCATTGTAGTTGTAGTTTTTCCATTGCTACCGGTAATACATATTTTAATTGCATTAGTATATCTTGCAGCAAATTCAATTTCTGAAATAATGGGGATTCCCATACTAATAATTGTTTGTATTATTGGTGTTGTGTCGGGGATTCCAGGACTTTTAATAATTTCGTCTGCTGATAATATAATTTCTTCGCTATGTTTATTTTCTTCGAAGTTTACGTTATACTGTTTTAATAAAGTTTTGTGTTTTTCATCTATATTTCCTTTGTCAGAAACAAATACTTCATAGTTATTTAAAGCTGCTAGAATTGCAGCACCAGTTCCACTTTCACCTGCACCTAAAACTACAATTTTTTGTTCCATGTTATCTTAGTTTTAATGTTATTATTGATATTACAGCGAGCATTAACGAAATAATCCAAAATCGGGCAACGATTTTTGGTTCTGGGAATCCTTTTTTTTGATAATGGTGGTGTAAAGGAGCCATTAAGAATATTCTTTTACCTTCGCCATACTTTTTCTTGGTGTATTTAAAATATGAGACTTGCAACATAACAGAAATACTTTCAGCAAGAAAAACACCACATAAAATTGGGATAAGCAATTCTTTTTTTATTATAATAGCGAATACAGCAATAATGCCTCCAATAGTTAGACTACCCGTGTCGCCCATAAATACTTGAGCAGGATAGGAATTGTACCACAAAAAGCCAATAGCTGCTCCTATAAAAGCCGCCATGAATATTACTAATTCGCCGGTGTTGGGAATATATAAAATATGTAAGTACTCGGCAGCGATTCTATTGCCCGAAACATAAGCTAAAATACCTAATGTAACTCCAATTATTGCCGACGACCCTGTCGCAAGCCCGTCTAAACCATCAGTTAAGTTAGCTCCATTTGAAACTGCTGTAATTATTAATATTGTTGCAATTATAAATACAAACCATGCAATTTTTTCGGCATTGTCGCCCAAGAACCAAACTAATTTTGCATAATCAAATTCGTTGTTTTTAAAAAATGGAATTGTCGTTTTTGTTGATTTAACGTCAATATATTCTACAAACTCTGTACAATTTGGGTTATCAACAACTTCAACAACCTCTTGATTTGTTTTTTCGCAAACTTTTGTTCTTATAACTACATCGTTAGAGAAAAATAATATTCCTCCTATAATAAAACCTAAACCAATTTGCCCGAATATTTTAAACTTTCCTTTTAAACCTTCTTTGTTTTTCTTTTTTATTTTTAAATAATCATCTAAAAAACCTATTGTTCCAAGCCACACAGTTGTAACCAGCATCAATATAATATATATATTATTTAATTTTGCAAAAAGTAATGTTGGAATAAGAATTGCTGCGATAATAATAATTCCGCCCATTGTAGGAGTTCCTTTTTTTTGCATTTGCCCAGCTAAGTCTAAGTCTCGAATTTCTTCTCCTATCTGCTTTTTTTGCAATAAGCGAATTATCTTTTTACCAAAAAATATGCTCACAATTAACGATGTTATTGTAGCTAAGGCTGCACGGAACGAAATGTATTCAAAAACCCCAGCTCCAGGCGTGTTCAAATCGTTTAAATAGCTAAATAAGTAGTATAACATTATTCTAAGTTTTTAAAAGTTTCGTTAATAATTTCTTTATCGTCAAAATGGTATTTTACTCCATTAATTTCTTGATATTTTTCGTGTCCTTTTCCAGCAACTAAAATTATATCACCAGGTTTTGCTAACATTATTGCAGCTTTGATTGCTTCTTGCCTATTTGTTATCCTTAAAGTTTTTTTCTTTTGAATAATATTCAATCCGTTTTCCATGTCGTTAAGTATTTCTTCTGGATTTTCTGAACGAGGATTATCAGAAGTTAGAATTAATTTATTGCTAAGTTCAGCAGCTATAGCCGCCATTTCGGGACGTTTGGTTTTGTCTCTGTCGCCTCCTGCCCCGACAACTGAAATTAAATTCCCTTCGCCTTGCCTAACTTCGTTAATTGTTTGCAAAACATTTTTAAGAGCATCGGGTGTATGTGCGTAATCAACTATTGCTGTAATTCCATTTCTTGAATGTAATGTTTCAAATCTACCTTCAACAGGTTTTAAAAGCGAAATACTTTGTAAAACTTTATCATTTTCAAATCCTAATTTTATGGCTACACCATACACTGCTAAAAGGTTTGAAGCATTAAATTTACCAATAAAGTTTGTCCAAACATCGTTGTTATTCAAAGTTAATAGCATTCCATTGAAATGGCTTTCTAAAATATTTGCTTTGAAATCAGCTACAGACTTTAAAGCGTATGATAATTTTATTGCTTTTGAGTTTTGCAACATTATTTGAGCATTTTTGTCGTCGTTGTTTGTTAATGCGATAGCTGTTTTTGGTAATTGTGTAAAAAAGTCTTGTTTTGCTTTAAGGTATTCTTTAAAAGTTTTGTGAAAATCTAAATGGTCGTGAGTAAGATTTGTAAATACACCCATAGCAAAGTTTAATCCTGCAATTCTATTTTGTGAAACAGAATGAGAGCTAACTTCCATAAAACAATAGTCGCAACCCGCTTCAACCATTTGTCCTAAATATTCGTTTAGTTTTAATTGATCGGGTGTTGTGTGAGTAGAATCTATTTTTTTATTTTCTACTATTATTTGTATTGTAGAAATTAATCCTGCCTTGTATCCTAAACTTCTTGTTAAATTAAATAAACTAGTTGCAATAGTTGTTTTTCCATTTGTTCCGGTAATTCCAATTAGTTTGAGCTTACTAGATGGATTGCCATAAAACGCCGAAGCTAATATTCCAAGTGCTTTTGAAGAAGACTCAACTTTAATGTATGAAGTAGTTTTATTTATTA
Source organism: uncultured Bacteroidales bacterium (assembly GCA_964426585.1). Taxonomy (GTDB): domain Bacteria; phylum Bacteroidota; class Bacteroidia; order Bacteroidales; family ML635J-15; genus Bact-19. The sequence goes on from CAYRQZ010000007.1 coordinate 19,363, forward strand.
TCTGTGGAAATTTTTCGCAAATAATAAGTTTTGCTCCTTTAGCAACGACTTGCTCAATATAATTGTGTCCGTCACTAATTGTGCCGGTAATGGCAACGAACAAATCATTTTCTTTAATTTTACGAGAATCAAATTGGATCTCATTAAAATTTCCATCATTGTTGAAAATTACTTCAATTACCTGAATTTGTGATATGTATTCTTTTATGTTCATTCGGTTAAGTATAATTTAATAATATCTCCTTTTCTAAAACTGCTACTTGGGGCTGGTTCTTGTTTGAATATTCTTCCTCTTCCAGAAGTTTTTACTGCAAGTCCATAAGGTTCTAAAATAGCAACAGCGTCTTTTAAACCCATATTGATAACATTTGGGACGTGTAATTTATCGCTGTAATTAACAGGATTAAATTTAACTATGTTATTGTCGTAATTTGTAACAATCCAATTTGTTTGATTTACATCGCTAAGGTCAGTATCGAACTTAAGCCATTTGTAAACAATTTCAGTATCATTTTTACTTCCTTTTTTAGCTGTTGGTATAGAGTTTGAAGCCTTAAAGTTCGCAGCAGCACCGTGATATTTTGGATTTTTAGAATAAATTTTATCAGCAATTTCTTTAAATGCTGGCGCACTAACAGTTCCGCCATAAAAGCCATTAATTTTTGGCATATAAATAGAAATTATGCATGAATATTCAGGGTCTTCGGCAGGGAAATATCCAACAAAGGAAGCATGATATTTCAATTTAACAGAGTCTTTGCCATAAAGCATTTGTGCGGTTCCAGTTTTGCCGGCAATAGTGTAATTTTCGTTTTTAATATTTTTTGCCGTACCATTTTCAACTACTCCAATGAGCATTTTTTGAACATTTTCTAATGTTTGTTTTGAACAAATGTTTTGATCAATAACTTCTGGTTCATAATATTTAATAATATTTCCTCTATATGCCAGAGCTTCGTTGAAAATAGGTCTTAGCATCTTGCCGTTATTTGCAATAGCGTTGTAAAGTGTTAAAATTTGTAAAGGAGTAATTTGCAATTCGTAGCCAATCGACATTTGCGTTAAAGAAAGTCCGGACCATCCCTTTTCTTTTGGTCTATTGACAACGGGTTTTGCTTCTCCGCGAATGATAACCCCTAGCGGTTCGGTTAAATGTAATTTTTCTAAGCCTTTAATGTATTTTTCAGGTTGATGTTTATAATATTTGTTGATTATCATTGATATACCCACGTTTGACGATAACTCAAAAGCTCTTTGCAAAGTAATTGTTCCATATCCCCCTGTGTGAGTGTCTTTCATTTTTTTACCAAAGTAAGAAATTACTCCTTTTCCTGTTTTTAGGCTGTCTTCTGGATTAACATAGCCATCTTCTAAGGCAATAATTACAGAAGCAAGTTTGAAAGTTGAGCCTGGGTCTGCTGCATATCCTACTGCATAATTAGTATCTTCGTAATAATAGCCTTTTGGGCTTTTCTTTAAATTTGCAATTGCAATAACTTTTCCTGTTTTTACTTCCATTAGAACGGCAGTTCCAAATTCGGCATCGTGTTTTAGTAATTGCCTTTCTAGTGCTGTTTCGACAACATCTTGTAGCTCAATATTAATTGTTGTAATAAGGTCATAACCATCTTTAGGTTCTATGTATTGAGCATCTTCGATAGGCATCCATAAGTTTCCTGCTAATCTTTCTTTTACAGTATGTCCTTCAATTCCTTTCAACTCGTTATTAAAAGCATCTTCAAGTCCTACTCCTTTTGCTCTATCTGTTTCTTGTGTTCCTAAGGTTCTGCTTGCTAAATTTCCAAATAGTTTTTTACGTTGATAGGTTTTTTGATACACAAACCCACCTTTAATTTTACCTTTTCTAAGAATAGGGCATTTTGATAATTTTTTAAAATTAGTATAGTTTATGTTGTATGCAAACCTATAATATCTCGACCCCGAATCACGAGCTTTAATAATTTCGTTACGATACTGTTCTTTTGTTTTTGCAGGCAAAATTTCGGATAAGCAAATAGATAGTGAGTCGATATTTTCGTCAAATATTTTTTGAGTTATAGCATCACAATTAGGGTCTATACCGGCTTCAAAAAATGCTATTGAGGTTACTAAAAGCTTGCCGTCACTAGAATAAATATCTCCTCTAATTGGTTCTATTGTTGCAAATACTTTTGTCGATTTTAAAACTTCTGCTATAAATTCTTTGTCGTAAAAGAATTGGAAATAAACTACTTTATAAATGGCAAATATTCCAAAAAATATCATAGCGATATAAAGGAAATTGTACTTAATTAATATATTTCTTCTTTCACTCATTTTTACTATTTATATACCATGATATTTTTTGTGGAGGTTTTTTTGGGTCTTCTAAAGTAGAACCTTTTTCGTTTAGCATTTTTAAAACATTTTCTTTTCTACTGTCTTTCATTAAGGGCGATTGAATCTCAATTTTTTCGGCTCTTAGGTCTTCGATTTTCTTTTTAGCTTCTTCTGTTTGTCTAAAAATTCTTTCGGCATCAAAACGATTAGATATGTAAATTAAACCAATAACAAACAAAAAAATAATGAAAGGAATTTGTTTTCTGAGAAAATCGCTAGCAAGTATCGAACCATTAAATAAACCATTAACAGTTGTTCTTATTTGTTTAATATTTGCCGATTTTTTCTTTTTCATTTTTTTTCTGCAATTCTAAGTTTAGCTGATTTTGCTCTTGGATTTAATGATATTTCATTTTCGCTTGGAATTATTATTTTTTTGTTGATACTTTTATAAGGATTATGAGATTGCCCAAACACATCGGTAATAATTTTGCCTTCCGAATTTCCCGTTTTTATTAAGTTTTTTACTAATCTATCTTCTAATGAATGATAAGATATTATTGAAAGCCTAGCACCAGGTTTTAGTATTGAAGCAGATGAGTTTAAAAAATCGTGTAAAGAATTTATTTCGTCATTAACACAAATTCTTAAAGCTTGAAATATTTGTGCCAAGTATTTTAATTCTTTATTTTTTGGTATTGCGGGAGTAATGATATTAATAAATTCATCAATAGTCTCAAATTTATTGTATATGCGATAATCTAAAATTAATGTTACTAGTTTTTTAACGTTTAAAATATCACAGTAATTGTTGAAAATATAGTATAGGTTTTTCTCATCATAATTATTTAAAATATCAGCTGCTGTTGTTTTGTTTTCTTTATTCATTCTCATATCGAGTTTCCCGCCTAGGCGATACGAAAAACCTCTTTCAAATTTATCAAATTGATGTGATGAAACTCCAAGATCGGCTAAAATTCCATCAATTTGTGGATGACCTAAATATTCTAAATAGTTGCGAATAAATCTAAAGTTTCCATAGACAAGTTTAAATCTAATGTCGTCAATTTTGTTATTATGAGCGTCTTTATCTTGATCAAAAGCTATTAATTTGCCTTTATTAGAAAGTTTAGAAAGTATTTCAGATGAATGTCCACCGCCCCCAAATGTGGCATCTACATAAACCCCGTTTGGCTTTATGTTTAGTCCGTCTATACTTTCTTTTAATAAAACAGGCTTGTGGTACATGGTATTAATTATTCATAAAAATTAGTATCAGCTCCTAATATTTCTTCTAATTTTTCGGCAAATTTACCTGGGTCAAGCTTGTTTGAATCATAAGTTTTATTATTCCAAATTTCTATCTTTCCTTTTTGCCCAAGCATAATAAATTCTTTTTCTATACCAATGTCGTCTAAATATTTTTTTGGTAATAATAATCTATAACTTCCATCGAAAAATAATTTTGTGCTTTGCCTATGGAAATCTCTAAATAAACTAGCATGATCTTTATTAAAAGGATTTAGTTTACGCCTCATAATTGATAAAAGTAATTCCCATTCTTTAGCCGGATATAATACATAACATGGTTCATGAATGTCTTTTCTTAGAACAAAACCATTTTGTAAATCTTCTTCCGACATCTGCTTTTTGAAAGAAGCTGGAAACACTATTCGTCCCTTTAAGTCAAGTTTTACAATGATTTCACCAACAAACATATTATTAAACTTTAATTATGTTGTAAAAATATATCATTTTTGCTACACAATAAAACACTTTGCTACATATTTATACACATTGTTAATAACTTTTCATCCTAATATATGTATGTAATTAGTAATGAGTAGTTTGTAATTTTGATTATTTATTTTATTTTTGCAGAAATTAACAATTTGTATGAAAGATCAGGTTGAGTTAAGAATAGACGTTGATTCTATACTGGAATCAAAAAATCCGAAATTGGCAAGGCGTTTACCAAAGTTTTTAAAGAATTATTTGAAACGTATAGTTCATCAAGATGTAATAAATGCATTTTTAAACGAGCAAAAAGGAGTAGAAGGTATTGAATTTGTTGAGGCTACGATTAAATTTTTAGATTTAAAAGTTGAGTACGAGGGATTAGACAACATACCTGCTTCTGGTCGTTTTATTTTTGTGTCGAATCACCCCTTAGGTGGTTTAGAAAGCGTTGTATTGATGAGTGTAGTTAGTCAAAAGTATAAAAATTTTAAATTTGTTGTTAATGATATTTTAATGTTTTTGAAACCCTTGGCAGTTTTGTTTTTGCCAATAAACAAGCATGGTTCTCAATCACGCGAAAGTTTAAATTTAATAAATGATTATTATTCATCGGATTATCAGATTTTATATTTCCCTGCTGGCTTAGTTTCACGAAAGATAAAAGGTAAAGTTCAAGATTTGGAATGGCAAAAAAGTTTTGTTAGTAAAGCTGTTGAATATAATCGTGATATTATTCCTATTTTTATTGAAGGTGAAAATTCCAATTTTTTTTATAATTTGTCTAGGATACGTAAGTTTTTTCGCATAAAAGCAAATGTTGAAATGTTATATCTTGTTAATGAAATGATGAAACAAAAAGGAAAAACTATAAAAATTATTTTCGGGAAACCATTTTTATGCAAAAATATAGATAAGTCGAAAACTTATGTTGACTGGGCTGATTATTTTAGAAGTTTGACTTATTCTTTAAGAAAGAAATAGACTTGTATTTATAATTATTTAAATTTGCAAAAAAAATATAATGACAAAAATGTTTCCCATAATTCCTCCAGTCAACAAAGATTTGTTGATTTCGGAATTAACAAAAGATAAATTTTTACGTAAGTCAAATTTTGGAAATACCGAATTGTATGTGTTTTCTTGTAAGGATTCTCCTAATTTGGCAAAAGAATTAGGACGCTTGCGTGAAATTACTTTTAGAATGGCTGGAGGTGGAACTGGGCAAGCAATAGATATTGATAAATATGATGTAGCGGAGGATAATTATTTGCAGTTAATAGTTTGGGATCCTGAAGAAAAAGAAATAATTGGCGGTTATCGTTTTATTTTAGGCGAAACAGTTTTAGATAATCCAGAGGAAAAATTAGCTACTTCTCATTTATTTGATTTTTCAGAATCTTTTTTAAAAAATTATTTACCTTACACCATTGAGTTAGGTAGGTCGTTTGTACAGCCAAATTATCAATATGGTAAAAACGCTAGAAAAGGAATGTTTGCATTAGACAATTTGTGGGATGGTTTAGGTGCATTGATAATAGAATATCCTGAAATGAAATATTTTTTCGGAAAAGTTACTATGTATAAACATTTCGATATTAATGCTAGAAATTATATTTTAAGTTTTTTAAAATTATATTTTCCTGATAATGAGAACTTAATTATCCCGAAAAACCCTGTCAGATTTGAATATCGTCAGGATATTTTTTCAAATGATAGTTATGAGTTTGATTATAAAATTTTAAATCAAAAGGTTAGAGAAGTTGGCGAAAAAATTCCTCCTTTAGTCAATGCTTATATGAATCTTTCTCCATCTATGATTGCGTTTGGAACAGTCGAAAATGATGAGTTTGGAGGAGTAGAAGAAACAGGCATTTTGATTAATATTAAAGATATTTATTCATCAAAAAAAGAAAGACATATTAAGTCATATAAACGTATTATTGGTTTGTCTCAAATTTTTCCTCGAAATGCAAAAGTTTTTAATTTAAAGCAATGGCGTTTGGGCAAAAACAAAAAATAATATTAAGATTAAAGTTTTTCTATAATTTTTTTTTATTTTTACAGTTTAAGAAGTAAACTGATTTAATGAAGATACTTTTTATATTAATATTTATTTTATCAAGCACTTTTTTTGCTTTTGCCCAAAATTTAGTTGAAAACGGAAGTTTTGAGAATGCTTGGACTTGCCCTGAATCTTTCACGACTTATGCTAATGCTAAGCCATATCCATGTTGGTTTAATCCTAGTAAAGGCACTCCCGACCAATTTCACCCTTGTAGCCTCGGTGATGCTTCTGTCCCTTTTAATTTTGCAGGTTTTATGTTTCCTATTGATGGTGTTGCTTATGCAGGAATTATTTTACGTGAAACTTTCGACGATTCCCTAAAAGTATATAAAGGAGTTTCAAGAGAATATATTCAAACAAAGTTGACTATGCCATTAGAAAAAGAAAAGTTGTATTGTGTGAAATTATCATACGCTAATGCAAAAAAATCTTTGTTTTCTGTTGACGCACTAGGGGTAACTTTAACAAATTCTAAAATTGGAACAAAAGATGCAGGACTTATTATTCAACGCCCGCAAATAATAAATCGACCAGGTCACATCATGGATAATTCCGAAAATTGGATAGAAATGTGTGGGACTTACCGCGCTTACGGAGGAGAAGTATATCTTACTATTGGAAATTTTTTAGATAATTCAAGTACTAATTATAAAACTAATAATATAGTGTCAACCGATTCGGCATTCTATTATGCATATTATTACATTGATAATGTTAAGGTATTCGAAATTGAAAACACTTTTGAATGTGGTTGTACAGACGATTTGTCTTATGGCTCCGACTGGATGGCTGATGATTATGACCCAGAAACTGGCTATAATACTAAAAAAACTGATATAAATCTTATCGTTGCAGAGACTAATAACTCGAATAGTTTAAAGGATATGACCAAAAATGATTCGGATATTAATGATAATAACTCTAAAAACAATGCTGATAATTTTAATAATGCACTCGAAAATCAAAACTCAAATTCGGATAAAGATTCTTTAAATTTAACTGGAAAAACTAATATTAACGACAACTTATTACTTCTAAATATGCCAAAATCCGAAATTAACGAAAAAGCTTTTGAAGAGGCTAAAGTTGGTTCAAAATTTAATTTGAATAGAATATTTTTTGAGTTTAATTCTTCAGAGTTGCTTGCAATTTCGTATATTGAGTTAGATAAATTAGTCGAAATTTTATTAGATAAACCAAATTTAAGAATCGAAGTCAGAGGACATACCGACAATATTGGTACAGAATCATATAATAGGTCGCTTTCTATTAAAAGAGCACAAGCAGTTTATGAATATTTACTAAACTCAGGAATTAGTAAAACTCGAATGAAATATAGAGGCTTTGGAACAAAAGTCCCTGTTGCCTCAAATGAAACCGACGAAGGACGACGCCTAAATAGAAGGGTCGAAATTGTAATTGTTGAAATTTAATGAAAATTATTTTATTTTGTTTTTGTTTTATCGATAAATTATCATATATTTACATTTATAAAAGAAAATTTTAATGGTTTTGTATAAATATGTATATCAGCTACTTAGGACTAATGATTGTGTAATAATCCCTGAGTTTGGAGGATTTGTTGCTAATTATAATAGTGCTAAAATAAACTTTAATAATCAAGAGTTTTTTCCTCCTTCTAAGCGAATTGCTTTTAATCAAAGTTTAAACTCAAACGATGGTTTATTAATTAATCATATATCAAAATTCGAAAAATTAACTTGGCAAGAGGCTAGTAAACTTGTATCTAACTTTGTATCTGACTTAAATTTACAGTTGAAAAATGGTAATGTTGTCGAATTTCCCGATTTAGGCGAATTTTCCCTTAATAATGGGAGCTTAATTTTTTATCCTTTTGAAATAAATAAGCTTTTAGACGAGTCTTATGGTTTAACTGTGTTTACTTTCCCAATGTTACAAAAAGAGAGAAAGATCATAGCTTTACACAATCAATTAAATAATTCTCCAAAACTTTCTAAAAAGCAAAAGACAAAAAAATCATCACTTAAGCCTTTGTTTTATACTCTTAGCTCAGCAGCAGCTATTGCTGGACTTTTGACTGTTTCGTATCATTTAGGCTGGTTTGATAATAAGCAGGAAAATATTAACCATGCAAATATTATTTCTGTTGAACAATCAAATAATAAGACTTCTGAAAATAATACTCAGCAGGAAACAGTAGAATTAAAAGAAATTGTTGAGAATGTTTCTGAAGACTCTTTTGTTGAAACAAATATAGACGAAACTGAAGTGGTTGAAGTAACTACTGTTCAAAGTCATTCTGTTTATGTTATCGCAGGCTCTTTTGCTAATTTAGAAAATGCCGAAAATTTGTGTAATAAGTTAATTTCAGACGGGTTTGAGGCTTTAGTGTTACCTAGTAATAATAATATGTATCGAGTAAGTTTAAAATCTTTTGCAAATACAGAGACTGCTTATTCGGAATTAACTGATTTACGCGAACAAAGCTCCAATCAATCTTTATGGGTTTTGGCTAATTAGTTTTTTATAAACTTCTTTCTATATACAAAATTTTCAGAGTTTATTTCAATGATATAAACCCCTTGTTTTAGCTTTTCGATATTTAATTGGGAATTATTTGCACAAGTTTTTTTCAAACAAGATTTACCGTCTATACTTAAAATATTTATATTGTATTTTTCTTCTTTATCAGCAGTAATATTTAAAATATCGCTTACTGGATTTGGGTAAATCTTAAAATTATCTTCGGTAATTTTGTTTACACTTGCGACATTAGTTTGATATTGTAGTTTGAAGCCTTCACCTCTAATAGTTTCGTTAGATTTAAAAACGACAGTAGCCTTATTCCCGTTAATTAAAATATCTTCAGGTAAAAAATCTCCTGAAAATGTTCCTACATTTTGCCCTTCTGAATTTAAAATTCTTACATAGTCATTAATAGGCTCAATATCAAATTCTAAAAAGCTAATTAGTATGTTTTCGGTATTAGGTGCTTGTATTTTCCAGTTGCAAAAAGTTGCATTTCTATATTGGTATGAATTGCTCCCGTCACAAATTATTCCTTGTGGTTCAGTTATATTCGACATTGTTGTACAATAAGTTGGTTGTATTGCCGAATATTTTAATAGCCAACCGAAGTCAGTATTTTCATCATCGCTAATAAATTTTATTAAAACTTTTTCTGAATTAATAATAAATTCATCTATTGTTTGCTCTCCATAAATTGTATATGCTATTGGGTCAGTTTCATTATCGCCTTCATAAAAAATAAGATAGTCGTTTTCGTCAAGTGCAAATTTTAAAAATTGGAATTTTATTCCGCTAATAGAATCTTCGGGAGCAATAAGCCATGAACATTCCAAGTTGTTTTCATACTTATTTAGAGGTCCGCTTCCGTCTTCAATAATTCCATCAAAAGACTTTAATGTTTTTAATTCAGCACAACCTTGGTAGGAATTGTTTGGCGTAGCATTAACGATTACTTCATGAAAAAGTGTAAAATCGCTACCGCTAGGTTTTAAATTTTCTATATAAAAATAGCCATCCATATTTCCTCCCCAACCCCAATTTATGTGGTAGTGAGTTGTGTCGCTATATCCATCAAAAATAAAAGCATGTCCCGAAATAAAGTCATAATCACCCCAACCTGCATAATATAATGGAATGTTTTGGTCGAGATGCTCTACGAGAGTTCCTGTCCAATCAAAATCTTCGGGTAATGAATCTCTAAACAAATATGTTGTGGAAGGAGAATAGTCGAAATAGGTATATAAAGTATATGCACCTTTGTGATTATACATACCGCTCCCGTTTGGCCCGTAGTTCATGTCAACCGACACACCTATATTATATAATAGTGTTGCTAAATTATCGTTGTAGTCGTTAGCTTGAATTGGCATTTGGTCATAGTCGTAATATTGTTCAGAAAAATCAACTTCTTGCCAGCCATAGTTTTGGTGTTCATATCCGTAACTCCCAATACCGGAGAGTGGATATCTAAAATAATTTATTAATTGTCCTAATGCTGTTGCAACACAACCAGTAACAGCGTGTTTGTCAGGTCCAGCAGGGTCGCTTGGACATTTCGCATTGTAAAACTTGCCCTGATTCCATTTCGTAAATAATAATGGTTCAACAGATTTAGTGTTTAATTTAATTTTAAAATTTTCAGAATTTGAGCTTAATCTTTCCCATTCATTAATTATAGTTGCACTTGCACTAATATTATTTTCGACTTTATAGTTAATTAATTCGGTGTATTTATTAATCCAAAATTTTGCAGAAGGGTTATTTTCAATATCAAAATTTGATTCGTATGAAAATGCTAAAATAGGGGGCAAATTTTTACTTTCTGAAATTATAATAAAACCTTGAGGCGAAATTTCGCTTAGATAAAATTTATTATCTTCGTTGTATTCGAGGGTTTTGATTTTATATTTTGCAGAATTTGAGGAAGTTGAACTTGGAAATTTTTCTTTAATAGTGTTTTCTGCAATGTTTTTGGCTTCAATTAAGGAGCAGTCTTGTGAATATAATTTCGGCAAAATAATACCGATAATTAAGAATGAGATAATAATTTTTTTCATTTTCAAAGCTTTTTGTAAAGATATAAAATGCTTTTCAAGTTTTAAAATAAAACTTCATTTAAAATATAATTATAGTTTTGATTTAAAGTTTTCGTTGTATTTGCTCCAATCTTCGCCAGTTTTGTGTAAATCTTTAATAAAAAACTCTAAAAATCTTTCTAGTTGCTTAGGAGCTTGAAATCCGCGATGAGCATAAATAAGCGAAAAATCTTCACCGAAAAAAATAACAGATGGTAGTCTGATATCTGGATTTAACAAGGCAATTACGAGTTGGTGCGGGTAGTTTGCTTGCAATTGATCGTTTATAAAAATATTTTCGTAAACTTTAACAGTATCTAAAGCGTTGTAATTAAATTTTACCGGATAAAAATTGTCGTTAATTAAATTTGAAATTACTGGATGCCTAAACGATGATGCCAACATTATTTTACTACTATTATTAAAGTCGGAATTGATAAATAAAAGAATTTTCTTTGGTTTTTCTAATCTTAATTGTAAAGCTGTTTCAAGATCTATCCAATTTATATTTCCATCAGTTTTAGACGTGGAGTCTGGCATAAAAGTATTTTTAAACTCTTGCAAGAAATCGTTGTAATCGCAAACTTTATTTATACGTTCTGAGAAATAAATTAGTAAAGGTTCAATAGATTGAGCGTCCATAAAACCAGGTATAGGATTAATTACTCCTTCATAATCAATGTAAACAATTGTTGGATATGACAGTCTTCCGTTCATTAGTTGTTGTGCTAACTGATGAGCAGAGCGTCTTCCAATATTTGGATTAGTAAATTCGTTTCCATTATATATTACAGTGTCATTTCCTTCGGCATTAAATTTTACTGGATAAAAATATGTGTTTATATAATTTGCAATGTCTGGGTTTTGAAAAGTTTCTGCATCCATTTTTTTACACCAGCCACACCAGTCGGTATACATATCAATAAGAATAGTTTTAGGAAATTCTTTTTGTTTTTCCATTGCTGTTTCAAAATCTAACCATTGAATGAGATTGTTATTAACTTGTTGATTTTGAGCGAAAATAAGGCTTGAAAATAAAAAACATAAAGCCATTAAAAAAAAGTTTTTCATCTAATTAAATTTATTTTAATACAATTTTTTGTTCTTATAGTTTATTTTATATAATTTTAGGACTTCAAAATTACTATAAAAATTTAAAATTATGAGCGAAATTAAAAAATTAAACCCAGAAAGAGTTTGGAAACATTTTTATTCATTAACTCAAATACCACGTCCATCCAAAAAAGAGGCCAAAGTTATCGAATTTATGAAAAATTTTGGTAAAAATCTTGGTTTGGAAACTATTGTTGATGATATTGGCAATGTAATTATTCGGAAACCCGCAACGCCGGGGATGGAAAACCGAAAAGGAATAATTTTTCAGGGACATTTAGATATGGTTCCACAAAAAAATTCGGACAAAACTCACGACTTTGAAAAAGACCCAATCGAAACTATTATTGATGGTGAATGGGTTAAAGCAAACGGAACAACCTTGGGTGCCGACAATGGTATGGGCTGTGCTGCGGCTATGGCTGTTTTAGAAGCAAAAGATTTAGTTCACGGACCAATAGAGGCTTTATTTACTATTGATGAAGAAACCGGAATGACAGGCGCTAATGAGTTAAAACCTGGATTTTTAAAAGGCGATATATTAATGAATTTAGATTCAGAAGACGAAGGCGAATTATATGTCGGTTGTGCTGGCGGTGTCGATGTTAATGTTTCTATGAATTATCCGCAAGAAGATTTACATAAAGGTTTTGTGGCGTATAAACTATCTGTAACAGGATTGAAAGGCGGGCATAGCGGTATGGATATTAATATAGGAAGAGCCAACTCGAATAAAATTTTATTCCGTTTTTTAACTCATTCTATTCATTTTTTTAATTTAAAAATCGTAGAAATTATTGGTGGTAGTTTAAGAAATGCTATTCCGCGCGAATCTTTTGCTATCGTTGCTATACCCGAAAACGAAGCTAAAAAGTTTGAAGAAGAAGTTGTTAAGTTTGAAAAAATATTTAAAAGCGAGTTTGCTAAAACAGAACCGGGTATGCAAATGAAACTTCAGAAAACTGATAGCCCCGCAAAAGTTATGGCTCAAGACGAAATGAATAAAATTTGTAAGGCTGTATATGTTTGCCCTCATGGTGTTGAGAGAATGAGCGACGATATGCCTGGCCTTGTCGAAACTAGTAATAACTTGGCTATTGTTAAATGCGTGAATGGAGAGTTTGTGGTTAATTGTTTAGTACGTAGTTCTGTTGATTCTGCTAAAATTGGCGTAATGCATAAAATTGGCGTTTTATTCAACTTAATAAATGCCGATGTCTCTTTTGATGGAGCTTATCCCGGTTGGAAACCAAATATGGAATCACCAATTTTAAAAACTATGATTAAAACTTATGAAGGATTATATGCCAAAACGCCTGAAATAAAAGCTATTCATGCCGGGCTAGAATGTGGAATTTTAGGTGCTGTGTATCCAAATTGGGATATGATTTCTTTTGGACCAACAATTAGATACCCACACTCTCCAGATGAGAAAATATTTATTCCATCAGTAGAAAAATTCTGGAATTATATTGTGGAAACAATGAAAAATGTGCCAGTAAAATAATAAAATAGTAAAGACCGAATAGTCGGTCTTTTTTTTTGACAAAATCTTAATCGGTACAAAATTTGTTTTATAAAAATATTTTGTAACTTTGTTTTCTAGAATAACTAAATTATGAAGAATATATTTTGTATTTTATTATTTTTGATTTCTTTTACTAAGGTGTTGTTATCACAAACAGGGGTCGAAATTTCTACTGATAAAGTGATTATTGAAGGCGAGAAATATTTTATACACACCGTGGCTCAAGGTAATACAATATATTCAATTTGCAAAGCTTATGGAATAAGTGAAGAAGACTTTTTTAAAGCAAATCTAGAAGTTAAAAATACAAACCTTAAACTTGGGCAAACATTGAAAATACCTATCTTAAATGAATTGTCAGCCGATGGTAAACATATTGTATATACTGTAAAAGCTGGCGATACTGTGTATTCTCTCTGTCGTAAATACGGCATCAGCGAAGTAGATTTTTATACAATAAACCCAGAAATAAAACAGGGCAAAGCCCTTAAACTTGGTCAAGAAATTAAATTTCCATATACACTTATCGAAGAAAAAGTAAAAGATGTTGATAAAGATACTGTGAATTTTATTTATTATTTAGTCGAAAAAGGTGAAACAATTTATGGAATAAGCCGAAATTATGAAATTACGAAAGAAGAATTAATTAAAGCAAATCCCGAACTTGAAAATAATAAACTTTTAGTGGGAGATCTTATTAAAATTCCGAAAAATTTTGAAAATATTAAAACATCAGAACTGAAAATAATTGATAGCATTTCAAAAAATGACAGTAATGTGAAAAAAAATGAAACCTTTGACAACGGCTTTTGTGGAGAACAAAATTGGTTCAAAAGTGGAAAAAACTTTGAAGTAATTGTCTTACTCCCAATTGACATTAACTCCAATTTAAATTCTTTATCTAATCAATCAAATAAAAAAGTCGACCAAAGAATAAATCCATCTAGCGAAAAAATAGTTTCTTTTTATGCAGGATTTTTAGTCGCTTTAGAAAAATTTAAACAATACGAAATAAAAATTAATCTTAAAGTATATGATATAGGCAACGATAATACTGTTATAAATTCTTTATTAAATGAGAATAAATTTGCCACAGCCGATATGATTGTTGGACCAGCATATAAATCTCAAGTTGAACACTTAAACTCTAATTTACCAAAAAGTAATGCAACAATATTATTGCCTTTTATAAATCATAATGATATACCAAAGCGTTATTCGAGAAATGTGTTGTTAAAACCTTCAATGGGTGAAGTAAGCAAGTCGATAGCTAATTTTGCTTCTGAAAATCCTGACCATCATTACTTTATTATTCAAGGTAGAGAAGCAGAACAAACTGAGCTTGCTGAATTATTTTATAACGATATGCAAAACAAACTAGGAACAAATAAAAATGTAAATATTATAAAGTTTAATGGTAAAAATCTTGAAAATTTAGCCAAGCTCGTATCAAAAGATGTTGAAAATGTCTTTATATTACCGTTTCAAAATGAAATAGCATGTACAAATATTTTTATTGATTTGTTCCCATTAAAGGACTATTCAATTACTCTAATCGGCGACCAATCTATATTAAATTACGAAACAATTGACCCGGTATATTATTTAAACTCTAAGTTTACATATTTTTCTAGTATTAATATTGACTATTCTGATAACGAAACAAAAGAATTTATAAATAAATATAAAGACATCTTTCTGTGCGAACCCGATGAGTATTCTTTTATTGCCTTTGACGCAATATCATATTGGTTGCTAAATTTAGTGAAATTTGGTACTGATCTGGGCTACTGTGTTTCAAATAATGGAGAATATAACGGAATAAGTGGCAAGCAAAACTTTGTTCATAGAACAGATTTTGCTAATTATTCATTTTCGAACTCATGCACTTTTTTATATAGTTTAAAAGAAGATTATTCATTCGAAATGATTTACCCAATTATAAAATAAATTTTAACTCGTTTATTTTCGTTAAATTTATGTTCAAATCACATCTTATTGTGATTTTTATTTATTTATTGAGTAAAATAGCAACCAAATCAAAAAAAAAACGTTAAAAAAAAGAAGAAAATTGTGATTTAATAAAAAAAGTATTATATTCGCAATTGGACATTTTTAGGATTTGTGAGATTTTGCATTTGTTGTTTTTAATTAATTGAACTATGAGACTAAAATATTACATTTTTTTCGCTTTAATTTTTAAAGCATTATTTATGTTCGCACAATCAACTTTAGAGTTTACTCAAGTAAAATTTACCGACGAAGGAAAGACAGTCTATTTCCACATAAATGGCTTAGGCGAAGATGAAGAAGAAAGACAAATTTTACTAGATTACATTTTACAAGATGCTAATGTACAAAGTGCTCGGATATTTACAAGTTCAGAGTTTAAAACTCGTTGCCAACTTTATATACCTATGGAAATAACACCTGAGTATGTTAGAACTTTGTTGCAAGCAAAAGGTTACGATTTTGATTTTTCTACTATCTCTATTAATGGAGAAATCAAAAAAAATCAAGCAGCTGAAATTTTTACCTCGCCTTATAAACAAGCATCTTCTAATTTCCCAGAATACAAAATTACTGGCGATAAATTAAAAGACGCCGAAAATTATTATTTAGCAAAACAAAAATGGACTTCCGAAAATCCAAAAAAATATAATAAGGAAATGCAAAATGGTACAGCTACTTATCCGATAATAATAAGTAAAAAAGAGTTTGAAGAATTTACACCTGAAAAAAAAGATAAACTCTTGGCAGAGCCTGATAAATATATAATTCAACAATAATATCAAAATTGATAGTTATGAATAAAAATTTTCAAAAACTTATTTTATTAGCAGTTTTGATATTTTCAACTGCTTTATTTAATTTTAGTTTTGCTTGTACAGGTACTACTCTTGCAGGAAGTTTAAGCCTTACTCCAAATTGGCAAACTAAAGCAGGTATACAGGCTGGAGATAGATATACATTTACTATTGCAGCAGGCGAAGTAGTGCTGTTCTCATTTTGTCAGGGTGGTGGCTCATACAGTAATGACCCAATGATTGAGATACACAACTCGGCAGGAACTCTATCTTATGAATCAAACGATGACCATTGCGGTTATGGATCTGAACTTGTATGGGTTTGCCCTACAAGTGGAACTTATTCTATTGGGTTTTATCAGTTCAATTGCCAAACTAATGGAACTGCTTTAGGGACAATTGCATATAAGCTAATGCCAACCCCTACCGAACAAGATTGTTTAGGAGCTAGACCATTATGTGCAAGTGTGTCAAGCCACCCACAATCTTATGTTGGTTCAGGGCATTATTATGACCTTTTTAGTTTCGATAATCAAGTTGGAATGGCAGTTAGTACAAACAATTGCCCGAACTGTTTGGTAACAGGCGAATTAAATAATGTATGGTACACTTTTACAGCCCAAACTAGTGGACTTTTAGCATTTACAATTACCCCCTATAATAGCAATGATGATTACGACTGGGCTGTTTATAGCCTTAATAATGGCGTTAGTTGTTTAGATTTAGTTTATTATTCACAACACCCTCCTGTAGTTTGTAATTATTGCGGTACTACAGGTAATACAGGTATGGGTAGTGGCTCATATACTTGCGAAGGACCAAATAGTTGCTCAAATTGGAATTCTGCTTTAAGTGTTACTACCGGGCAAACTTATGTGCTAAATGTTTCTAATTTTAGTTCCACACAGTATGGGTATTCAATAAATTTTGGTGCAAGCACGGCTACTATTGTTGATAATTCTTCTCCCGCTTTGCAAAGTTTAGTTTATCAACCTTATTGCGGTTCATCATCTCTAACAGTTCAATTTAGTGAATCTGTTTGGTGTTCAAGTGTACAGCCAGCAGATTTTGTTTTAACAGGACCTGGTGGAACTTATGCTATTGATGAAGTTTATAGTATTGTATGCGCATCAGCTTCATCAAATACTTATTCAGGTACTTGGTACGATGATGTGTGGACTTTACAATTAAGCGATTATTTGTCTCAATCTGGTGATTATGTCTTGTCAATATTACCAGGTAGTGTTGAAGATAAATGCCAAAACGTAAATCAAGCAACTAGCTTTCCTTTTACTATTGTCGGTATTACTGCTGATGTAACTATTACTCACCCAGCAGGTTGTTCGGGAGGTTGTGATGGCGAAATTCAAACTACAAATATTGGTGGTGGTACAGCTCCGTATTCTGTTAGTTGGACTGGACCAAATGGCTTTACTTCAACTTCGCCAAATATTTCTGGTTTATGTTATGGCGATTATACTATAACAATTACGGACTCAGATGGAATATGCGAATATATTGAAACAATTTTTATGGGCGGTTCGCCACCTCTAAACCCAAATGCTTCTAGTAACGGACCTATATGCCAAGGGCAAACTCTTAATTTGAATTTAAGCACTGATAATCCAGGTAATCAATTTTTATGGTCGGGACCTTCAGGCTATTCTTCTTCAGAACAAAATCCAACTCGCCCTGCTGCTGTTCCTTCTATGAGTGGTTGGTATTGGGTTACTGTTGGAGATGTTTATGGTTGTTATGCAGTTGATTCTGTGCAAGTTGTGGTAAACCCAGTGTTGCCTGTTACAGTAACTAGCGGAACACCTTATTGCACAGGACAAAATATACAATTTAATGCTACAACAGTTCCTAATGCGACATATAATTGGACAGGACCTAACTCATTTAGTTCGACTATTGAAGACCCTATAATAACAAATTGTGTAGTTGCAAATTCAGGGGCTTATACACTTACCGTAACAAACGAATATAATTGCGAAACAGTTATTACTCATAATGTTGTTGTAAATGCAGGAATTGGAGTCGACGTTAGTGCTATTGACCCATTGTGCCACAATGACTCAAATGGCAAGATAACTGTTAATGTTACTAGCGGAACTCCTAATTATACGTATTTATGGAGTAATGGGTCAACTTCAAATTCTATTCAAAATTTAAGTGCTGGCGTTCAATATTGCGTTACCATAAATGATGCTTCGAGTTGTAGCTTAGTAGTTTGTAATACCTTAAATAACCCTCCAGAATTACTAGTATCAGTTTCTAATGTGCCTACTCAATGTGGCGAACAAAATGGAGAGTTATTACTAGATATATCGGGTGGCGTTGGAACTTATACTGTAAATTGGACAGAAGGACATACAGGCTCTCACATTACGGGATTGCATCCAGGAAACTATACTGCGACAATTACAGATGCCAATTCTTGCACAAAAGTAATTGTTGGTAATGTCGATTTCTTTGGAGCATCCGAAGTTATTATATCCGAAATTCAGGGAATTAAATGTTTTGGATATACAACAGGAGTTTTACAAGCAAGCATGGAAGAAGGATCTGCTCCTTTCTCTTATCAATGGTCAGTTGCTGGACAAAATTCCCAAAATCTAAGTAATGTTGGTGCCGGTACTTATACTGTAACTATAACCGACTCTTATGGTTGTTTCGGAATTAGGTCTTATGATTTGAATCAACCTGATAAAATTACTGTTTCTTTTGATAAAACTGACGTGTTGTGCCGTGGCGAAAAATCAGGAATGGCTACAGCTAATGTTGCAGGAGGGGCTTTCCCTTATGTTTATAATTGGGAACATGGACCAACTTCAAGCCATATATCATTATTAAAGGCAGATACTTATAGTGTGTTAGTTACCGATTTGAATGGCTGCTCAGTATCTAGCTTTGTGGTAATAAACGAACCTGATAGATCGCTAGGAGTAGATTTAAAAGTTACTGATGTTACTTGTTATGGACGATATGACGGAACCGCTAGCGCCGAAGGTACCGGAGGCTCTGCACCATATAATTTCTTCTGGAGACAATTTAATTCTACTATAGGAACAGGATTAATAGTTAAGTCTTTACATGCAGGTGATTATTCTGTCCAAATTTTTGACGCTAATAATTGTAAAAACGAAGTGTATTTTTCTATTATTGAACCTAGCGAGCTTAAATTGTATCCCGAATTTTCACATATTACTTGTAAAGGTGCCAAAAATGGATTAGCAGGAATCGAAATTGTTGGCGGAAATATGCCTTATAATGTTTTGTGGAGTACAAATGATACAACAAAAATTGTAAATAATTTGCCTGCCGGGCAATATTATGTAACTGTTGTTGACAACAATACATGTAGCAAAAGTATAGGAATATTGCTCACCGAGAATTCTCAACTTTGTTTAAGAATACCCGATGCATTCACTCCTAACGGAGACGGAATAAACGAAACATGGCAAATAGATTTTATTGAAATGTATCCCGAATCTATTGTTTATGTATTTAATAGATGGGGACAAAAAATGTATGAAGGTAGAGTAGGTGATGAATATTGGGATGGACGAACTAATGGAAAGTTTGTGCCTGCAGGAGCTTATCAATATATTATTGATTTACATAATGGTTTAGAACCCATTACAGGGGTTGTTGTAGTCGTTTATTAAGATATCGATTTACAAGTACAACTTAAGTAAATTGATATGCTTTTCTAATATTATTAGAAATTTTGGCTAAGTAAACATGCTTAGCCTTTTTTTTATGTTTAATTATGTGCATTATTTATGAAATTCTATCTAAAACCAAATTATTCTAATTGTAAATTCATTTTAATTTAATATTTTTACAACCTAAAATATTCTTTATGAAAAATGATAAGTGTAAAACAAAAGTTTGGGCTTTTATTAAAACGAAAACATTTATTTATAATTTGTTTGCAGCTATTCTTTTGGTATTTATTTTATTACTTATTTTAAGTTTTTCCTTAAAATTATATACTAGGCACTCAAAATCGCAAGCTGTTCCTAATTATATCGGAATGTTAGCAGAAGAAGCTTTTCAAAATATTAAAGAAAATGGATTTGATTATATAGTGATTGACACAGTTTTTGACAATTCGGTTAGTAAAGGTTCTATAGTTGAACAAAACCCAAAACCTGGGTCATTAGTGAAAAGTGGTAGAAAAATCTATGTGAAAGTAAACTCCAAAGATGATGAAATGATTTCTATGCCACAATTTATTGGTATGTCGGTAAAAATGGTTAATTCCATGGCTGAAACCTATGGTTTTGTCGTAGGTAGCCTAAAATATGTTCCAGATATAGCTACTAATGTGGTTATTCGACAGTTATATAAAGGAAAGGATATTGACCCCGGAGTGAAAATTAAAAAAGGTGCTAAAATTGACTTGGTTCTAGGGCTCGGATTAAGCGATAAAACTACATCTGTTCCGTCTTTAATTGGAATGACATATAGAGAAGCTAGCAATAATCTGTTAGATTTATATCTTAATGTCGGAGCAGTTTTGTATGATAATACTGTAAAAAATTCTCAAGATTCGGCACGTGCAAAAATTTATCGACAATCTCCAAGAGGAAGCACAATAAATGAAGTAAATTTGGGTTATAGTGTTGATATCTGGCTAACTAGAGATGAAAATACTATAAGTGCAGTTTTAGACCAAGAAGAAAACGAAGAAGAAGAAATAAATGAATAATTTTATCAATCTATGAAGAAGTTTTATTTTCTTAATGTTTTAATTTTAATAGCAACAATTTCTTTTGCACAAGAATTTGTTGGTGATTATGGAAATTTGCTACTTAAAGAGTTTAGTGCTAAATATTTTAATACAATTAATTTTAAAGAAAAACTTTCTAACGACACTTTAAATCTTCCGTTTTTTGACGACTTTTCTAAGTCATACATTTATCCAGATTCATCAAAATGGGAAGACAAATTTGCATTTATAAATAATTCTTATGCTAAAAATCCACTTACATATAATGTCGCTACCCTTGATGCTGTTGATCAGTTCGGCGAAGTATATACTCACCTGCCTTCATTAAGTTCAGCTATTGCTGATTTTTTAACCTCAAAACCGATAAATCTAGAAATAAACCCAGCTGATTCAGTCTATTTAAGTTTTTTCTATCAAGCAGGTGGAAATGGAAACATGCCTGAAGCTCACGACTCTTTAGTAGTGCAGTTTAAAACTCCCGACAATTCTTGGAAAAGCGTGTGGAATGTTGCCGGCGGACAAAACATGGACAAGTTTGAGTTAGCTATGATACCAATAACAGATTCAATTTGGTTTGTTAAAGGTTTTCAATTTAGGTTTTTAAATTATGCTAGCATTTCTTCAAATTACGAACCAAGTTGGATAAGCAATTCTGACCATTGGAATATTGATTTTGTAAGGTTGGACTCAGCCCGAAATATTCATGATACATTACCAAATGACGTTGCTTTTATTAAAAATTTTAACTCAATGTTGAAGGGCTTCGAATCAGTGCCTTGGGAGCATTATAAGTCAAATAATTCAGGTCTGAAAAACGATTCTTTAACATGGTCGTATCGAAATACCGGACCTGATGTTATTGCTATTAATAGACAAGTTGAAATAATTGATGTTTTTGGAAGTACTTCTACTTATGCTATGAATGATGATAATGAAAATATTGAAGCTTATGAAACCATAAATTATACTAGAAAAATACCTTATAATTTTAACTCAAATACTCAAGATTCTGCAAAATTTTTAATAAAAGGATATATCACAACAGACGATTCCGACGAAAGATTTATGTATAGATGGAATGATACAATAAGATACTATCAAGAATTTAAAAATTATTATGCTTATGACGATGGGTCAGCTGAAAAAGGATATGGAATTTCGGGACAAAATACAGCATATTCTAGCTTGGCTTATCAGTTTACACCGCTTGTTACTGGAAAGTTGTACGGTGTATATATTTATTTTAATAAAGTCCTTAACGAGGGTAATAGAAAATATTTTTTCTTAAATGTCTGGAATGATAATAATGGTATTCCTGGTGATACTATTTTTCAAAAACTTGGCGTACTACCTCAATACGGAAATGAAATAAATGGTTTCGTTTATTATCCTTTGGATACTATGCTAAATATCGATACAACATTTTATATTGGTTGGACAAAAACAACTGACGATATGCTTAATTGTGGCTTTGATATCAATAATGATGCTAGCAAACATTTATTTTATAATGTTAGTGGTACTTGGGTTAACTCATCTATTTATGGCTCTCTAATGATTAGACCTGTATTTGAGTACGAACTTGTTGTCGATTTGAATATTGTATCTAATAATCTTATTGAATTTCAAGTTTATCCTAACCCAGCAAACGACTTTATTAATATAGAGTCTTTTTCAAATGAAGACATTGTTCAGATTTATGATATATCTGGAAAACTTGTGCTTGTATGTCAAAAGCAAAACCAAATTGATATTACCAATTTAGTAGATGGATTTTATTTGGTTAAATTAATATCGAAACTCGGCAATTATAAAACTCAAAAACTACTTATATCTCGTTAAAATGAACGAAGAATTTAATGAGATTGATAATTCTGTTGAAGAATTTGAACAATCCGAATTATTTGAACATCATCGATTAGAAATTGAAGCTGGACAAAAATTAATGAGACTTGATAAGTATCTTGTCTGTCGTTTGGCTTCTACCTCGCGTAATAGAATTCAAAATGCAGCCGAAGCTGGAAATATTTTGGTAAATGGAAAACCAAGCAAAAATTCTTATAAGGTGAAGCCAGGTGATGTTATTAGTATTGTTTTGGCTTATCCGAAAACTGAAAATGAGTTAATAGCACAAGATATTCCAGTAGATATTGTTTATGAAGATGATGATTTTGTTATCGTAAATAAAATAGCTGGAATGGTCGTGCATCCAAGTTTTGGACATTATGAAGGAACTTTGGTCAATGCCTTAGCATATAAATTTCAAAATTTACCGAAAAACAACGGTAATATTGTCAGACCCGGATTATTGCATAGGATTGATAAAGACACAACAGGCTTGCTTGTTGTTGCAAAAAATGAAATAGCAATGAATAAAATAGCAAAACAATTCTTTGAACACACCACTAAACGAACATACCAAGCTTTAGTTTGGGGAAATTTAACTGAAGATTCTGGCACCATAATCGGGCATGTAGGAAGAAATTTGAAAAATCGAAAAATAATGGATGTCTTCCCCGATGGGGAATATGGAAAGGAGGCAATTACTCATTATAGAGTTTTGGAAAGATTCGATTATGTTAATTTGGTTGAGTGTAAATTAGAAACAGGAAGAACGCACCAAATAAGAGTACATTTTAAAAGTATCGGACACCCTTTATTTAATGATTGGGAATATGGCGGAGATAAAATTTTAAAAGGAACAAGTTTTACTAAATATAAACAGTTTGTTGAAAATTGTTTTAAAATTTGCCCAAGACAAGCCCTACATGCAAAATCTTTAGGTTTTGTTCATCCAACAACTGACAAAGAAATTTATTTTGATTCTGAACTGCCCGAGGATATGAGTAATTGCATACAAAAATGGAGAGAATATACTTCTCTTAACGATAGATAATGTATATATTATTTTTCTCTTCCTTTTCCTTGAGGGTGATTCTTGTATTTTTGTAGCAGATGTTTTCGAAATTGACGGTCTCCTTCGTAAAGTGAAGCTACTTTTGAAATTGGTAATACTTCGCAAAACTTTTTATGATAAGTTTCTTCAATTTTCACTCTCTCAATTTTAATTCGAATTAATCTATCAAGTTTTTCTGAAATTTCTTTGTCGCTCAAACTAGATTTGTTCTTCTTTAAATTGTAATTTATGTCCCTTTCCTCAGTAAATAACTTGTCTAATTCTTCGTTCATTTGATTATAAATAGGCCAAAATTTTTGAGCTTCTGCAACGCTCAAATCAATTTCGGAAGTAAGAAAAGCTACTTTCTCAGCTCGAATTTTTTCATTATCAAGCTTACAATCTGGATTTGCTTTATGTTGTGCATTAATATTTAATGCAATACTAATTGCTATTACTAAAAAAAATATTGATTTTTTTTTCATATTAATAATTATTAAATTTATGGTGTACCTAATTCGTATTCAATATAATATTGACTTAAATAATCTTCTAAAAATAATAAATCTTCATCATTTTGGATAAATAAATTTTGTGCAAAATAATTTTCATTATTATCATCATTAAGATACTCATACAGAGCTAAATCATCGCTAGTAAGTTCAGAAACCATATCGTCAAAATCATAATTACTTGCTTCTGTTTCAATTATTGTTGTGCGTTTTGGAGTATCAACAGTATAAGTTAGGATTGTTCTGATTCCATAAGCTAATAAAATTACAGATGCAGCCATGTATAAATATGGTTTAAAAATTTGATACGGCGATGGTTTTTTACTTAGCTCCTTATTCTTAATTTTATTTAAAATTTTTTCTTCAAAGTCCTCAAAATAATTTTCTGGGACTTTAAAGTTATTCTTTTTTTCTATGTCGTTAAAAGTTTTCAATTCTTTTTCTATTTTAGACAATTATAATCGGACATGGTTTAATCTTCTTTTATAAAATTTTCAATTTTTGTTACAGCATGGTGATATGAAGCTTTTAATGCCCCAACACTTGTGCCTAGAACTTCTGACATTTCTTCATATTTCATTTCATCATAATATTTCATATTAAAAACTAATCTTTGTTTTTCGGGTAGTTTTAATATTGCTTTTTGAAGTTTTAATTGCAGAGCATCAGCATCAAAATATTTGTCGCTTTCTAATTTTTCTACTAATGTATCTTCATAAGTAGTTGCAGAAAAGATAAACTGTCTTTTCTTTTTTTCTAAAAAATTTAAGCTATTGTTTGTTGCAATTCGGTATAACCAAGTATAAATAGAAGATTCAAACCTAAATTTGCCAATTTGTGTGTAAGCTTTTATCCATGTATCTTGCAAAATATCGTCAGCATCTTGATGAATTATGAGCATACGTCTGATGTGAAAATATAATTGTTTTGAATATTTTTTTATTAAAATTTCAAAACCTTGAGATAGCGTTTCAGGCTCAGAAATTAACTTAATTATATCTTCTTCGTTAATATTTAACATTAAGTTTATTTTCTTTTTAAAACTTTTTCTGCGGCTTTAACAATATTTTCGCTAGTTAAACCAAATTTTTCCATAAGTTGTTCGGGAGTTCCGCTTTCGCCAAATTTGTCGTTGATAGCAACAGCCTCTATTGGAATAGGGAAATTAAGAGCAACTAATTGAGCTGCTGTGTCGGTTAAACCTCCGTTAAGCATGTGTTCTTCTGCACATACCATAGCTTTTGTTTTCTTTATTGAGTTTAAGACAGCTTCCGAGTCGAAAGGTTTAATTGTATGAATATTAAATAATTCGGCTTTAATTCCTTTTGTAAGTAAAATTTCGCAGGCTTCAATAGCTTTCCAAACTAAATGCCCTGTTGCAAGAATTGTAAGGTCATTTCCTTCGTATAATTTTTGGGCTTTGCCGATTTCAAATTTTTGACTTGGGTCTGTAAAGTTAGGAACTGCTGGTCTTCCAAATCTAAGGTAAACAGGACCATTATGCTCTGCTATTGCTATTGTTGCTGCTTTAGTTTGATTGTAATCACAAGGAACAATAACAGTCATATTTGGTAGCATTTTCATTAATCCAATATCTTCTAAAATTTGATGAGTAGCACCGTCTTCGCCGAGTGTAATTCCTGCATGTGAGGCACATATTTTGACGTTTTTGTTCGAATATGCTATTGCTTGACGAATCTGGTCGTAAACTCTGCCTGTGGCAAAGCCTGCAAATGTTCCAGCAAAAGGTATTTTTCCGCCTAAACATAATCCTGCTGCTACGCCCATCATATTTGCTTCGGCAATTCCTGCTTGAAAAAATCTTTCAGGGTGATTTTTTTGAAAATCATTCATCTTAAGCGATCCTGTAAGGTCTGCACATAAGGCAACAACATTTTCATTTTTTTGACCAAGTTCTGTTAGCCCTGCTCCAAAACCTGAGCGGGTATCTTTTTTTTCGGTATAAGAATATTTACTCATATTAAAATCTTTATAAATTTTCAACTTTAAAATCTCCTGGGCGAATTCTAAATTTATATTCGCCGGTATTTAAACTTTTTAAATGTTTTTTCTCTCTAAATATAATTCTATAATAACCTGGTTGCAATCTAAATTTATAATGTGTTTGGTCTGGTGTAAAATCAAATAAATTTGTTAACACATCTCCTTTTTCATAAAGTAAGCTTGCAAAGGCTGGATTTTTGAAATTTACAATTAAGTCGCCTGGTTCATCTATAT
This sequence comes from uncultured Bacteroidales bacterium, assembly GCA_964426585.1. Classification (GTDB taxonomy): domain Bacteria; phylum Bacteroidota; class Bacteroidia; order Bacteroidales; family ML635J-15; genus Bact-19. The sequence goes on from CAYRQZ010000007.1 coordinate 45,908, forward strand.
TTATTCTTGTAGTTTTAGATTGTTCAATTAACACTCCGTCAATATATGTTCGTGGCATGGTTAAAACTTCTAAATCATAAAGTCCTGTAATGAGTTTTTGCTTTTTATCTGCGTCCAAAATGTACATAGTATGTGAAAGTACAGATTCTCTAACAATACACTTAATTTGTGAGTTTTCGGGATTTACTCCAGCAATATCAACAAAAAGCGTTCCCTGTGGGGCTGGAACATTTATAATATTAAGAATTCCTTCTTGAAGTTTTATACTGTCTAAATATCGTGGCGGAATAGTGTGAACTTTTAAGTTGTAAATGGAAAGAATGTCTAAATAAATAGTATCAGGCTCTCCTTTTTGGTTTAATGTGTGCATATATGTATAGCGAATATCTCCAGAAAAGTTGTCGTGAAAAGACATAACAGCATTTGTTTCGGTTGGCTTTCCGTAAGTGTCGAGCAAATTAACTTGAACGCTTGTGAGGTTTGTAACTTGCCCAACAATTGTGTTGATAGCTTTTCTAAATTCAATTTCATTGCCTGCATTAAAATAATTTCCCATACATGATAACAAATCTGCAACTTTTATGTCTATATCAACTCCTATTATGTAGGGTTTTAAAATTATACCTTTTTTTTGTAATGCAACACTAACTTCACAAGGCAAACCATCGCACATTTCTAATCCATCGGTAATTAAAATGACAATATTTCTACAATCCGAACATTCTGGAAAGTCGAATTCTGCTTTTCCTAAGGAGTATGCAATAGGCGTTGTTCCCATGGGATTTAAAGCTTTTAATTTATCTTTAATCATTCCTATGGTGTTTGCCCCAAAGGAGACTTCTAATTTAGAGTCGCGACAGTCCATTAAATGGTCGGGGCTTTGGTGTCCGTAAACTCTAAAAGCAACTTCTAAGTCTTGTTGCTGTTGCACAATGTAGAGAGAGTCTAATAGCTCGTTTAGTAGCTCTTTAGCTTTTGTAAATTTAACAGTTCCTTCCCAACGCTCCATCATACTTGTTGAAGCATCAAAAATTATTAAAATTCTGGTTAAAGGCTTTTCTGGCTCATAAATATTTTTATTTTGAGCTTGCAATGCTGTAACTAAAAATATTGTTGCTAATATTAAACTGACTTTTTTCAATTTTTATTTATTTAATAATCACCTAATGTTTCTTTAAGCTGCGAAAGTGCATTTTCAAGCTGCTCGTCATTTGGTGGTACACCATGCCATTTGTGAGAACCTGTCATGAAATCAACTCCTTTTCCCATTTCAGTTTTTGAAAGTATCATTATCGGTTGTTCTTTTCCTGCAAGTTCTTTAGCTTGGTTAATTGTTGAAATAAGTTCGTTAAAGTCGTTTCCATTACATTCAAGTACCACCCAGTTAAAGGCTTCCCATTTTTGACGAAGGTTTTTTAAATTCATTACATCTTCAATATTCCCGTCAATTTGTTGTTTATTATAATCAATAAAGGCAATAAGATTATCAATTTTGCGAGCTTGAGCAAACATAGCAGCTTCCCAAACTTGTCCTTCTTGAATTTCACCATCGCCCATTAAGCAATATACAAATTTATTATCTTTATTTAATTTTTTTGCAAGTGCTGCACCACAAGCATTTGATAATCCTTGCCCTAATGAACCCGAAGCAATTCTAATTCCTGGCAATCCTTCTGCAGTAGTTGGATGACCTTGTAACCTAGAATTTATTGCTCTAAAACTTGCAAGTTCGTTAATCGGAAAATACCCCGAACGCGCTAATACACTATACCAAGCTGCCGAAGTATGACCAATAGATAAGAAAAAAACATCTTCGTTAATTCCGTCCATTTTAAAGTTTTTGTTATGCTCCATAACCTCAAAATATAGTGTTACCAATAGGTCTGTAACGCCTAACGAACCACCAGGATGACCCGATTTTTTTGAATGAATCATTCTTAATAAATCTCTGCGGACTTGACTAGCAATTTTCTCTAAATTCTGTATATTTCCCATTTCTAAGTTTTTTTTGCAAAGTTATATTTTAAATTCAAATTTTACACATATTATATTTATTGATTAACATACTTATTATAATTAATATTGTTTTCTAAGTTATTTCATTAAATATTTAAATAAAATATATTTGGTTGTTAATATAAATTGATTTATTTTTGTAATAGAAAGTTTTTTATTTTATTTATGAAAACTTTATTAATGGTGTTAATTTTCGTTATATTTTA
>CAYRQZ010000008.1:0-3480 GCA_964426585.1 uncultured Bacteroidales bacterium
TAACCGCCAGGTGCGCTCATTTCTGTTTCAAGCTCATCACCCAAAGAGCTTGCAATTTGTTTCAATACCGTTGGGATGCCTTCATTAGAATAGGTATAGGAATTTCCAATGAATAATACGGATTTTGATTGAGCATTTAAAAGAATGCTTACAAAAATTAAAATAGAAAGAAAAAGTATTCTTTTCATAATTGTAAATTTAATAATAAATAGTTTTTTTATAAAACGTTAAAATTATTTTTCAGTTGTTTTTATTTTTGATAATTTTTAACAAGTCCTAAATCAACGATTAAAACAAAAATCATTAAAAAAATCCAAGGTAAAAATGCTGATGATAATTGTTGTGGCAACCAAAACCAATTTATTAAGTGTAAAGCTAATAAAACTAAATAGCCGAATTTAATATATTTTGAATATTTTTTAGACCAAGAAAAAATTAAAACAAATAGAGCAGGTAAGGTCCATAAAGTGTTTAAATTGTATAGAACAGCCTTATGCTCAGAATAAATTCCAAGTGCAAAAATAAAAAGGCCTAATAAAGCAAATATCGAATAGTACAAATACTTGGTAAAGTTTCTTGTAAATCGGAAATATACAAGACCGGCAATAAATAGAGCAATGATCCAAGGTAAAATATATCCAAAATCTATACCTTGTTTTTTTTCAGGCGAAGCTTTTAAAACAATTTGTGAATTATCGGCAAATTCCGAGTTTTCAAAATATTCATGTATATAAATAGGTAAAAACATATATTGCTCAGGCGGGACTTTATTATCGGTTTCTAAGCCCAAAATAAAATTAATTCCAAAATCAATCCAATAATCCTTTTTAAGAAAGGGCATCAATAATTGGCGATAAGTTTTTCCGGAAAATTTAGATTTTGAAAAATCAATTCTATTATTTGTTCCTTCATTAATAATATCTCTAATTTTTGTGGCACAATTATCATATAAAAAATCATACCTATAAAAACGTGCTTCTGTAGCATAACAAGTGTTTAAAAGGTTTTGAACTTCAAGTTTTTCTTTATAACTTAGATTTAAAACTTGCTCTCGAATAGTTCTTTTATTAAAAGCAGATGCATATAAAAAACTCTTATAATACTCTATGCTTAAACAATAATCAAGAGTTCCTTTTGCAAATTTTGAATAAAAATTTGGTGTAGAAAAATCAAAAGTACCGTAATTATAAACTAAATCAAAGGATAAAGAGTCGTCTTTTATTCTAATTGCTGTGTGCCCAAAATAAGCATAAAGTTCGTCTCCTTCGTCTTGAGTAAGTACTGAAATTACAGCATTTTGACTAAGTTCTTGTGAAAAAATTGTTTGCTGTAAAAATAAACAGACTAAGAGTAAATAAAAGAATTTAGTTTTCACTTTCAATATATTTTTGTGCAAAGATATTGAAATATTTTAAGCAAAATTTAAGTTTTAGAATTAAACCCAAAAAAATTATTCGTATAAATATCTTTTTATACTTTTTTTCGGAGTTTTTTCAAATTCTTCATCTCTAATAATAATTTTTTTGACTTGCATATACTGTGCTAGGTCTTCGTTCACGCGTTTTTGATAATGTGCTAAAATTTTTTCTACCTGCTCGGTTTTAAGGTTTGATTTAGCAATTCTTTCTTGATCAGGATAAATTAACGCAGTAACGGCGCCTGAACGACTAATAACCACAACTTCGCTAATTAAAGGGAAATTGCTAAATTTTGATTCAATTTCTTCGGGATAAATATTTTGTCCTGAGCCTGTTAAAATCATGCTTTTGCTTCGTCCTTTAATAAATAAATAGCCATCATCATCAATAATTCCGAGGTCGCCTGTATGTAACCAAGCATCAGAGTCAACAGCTCTTGCGCTTTCTTCTTCGTTTTTGTAATATCCTGTCATTACATTTTCGCCACGAACAAAAATTTCGCCAACTTTTCCCGCTTGCGAAGAGTTAATTTTCATTTCAAGACAGTCCACAACTTTTCCAGCAGAATAAACTTTTGTAGTTTTCCAACCATCATAAGTAATTAGCGGACCACATTCTGTCATTCCGTAACCGATAGCGAAATTAAAGCCAATTTTTCTTAAAAATGTTTCAACTTCTCTATTCATTTTAGCGCCGCCAATAACAATTTCTTTAGCTTCGCCACCAAAAGCTTCGTTTAAAGATTTTAAAATTTTCTTATAAATTAATTGTTTTAAAACCGGAAGTTTTAAAACAAATTTAACAAAAGGCTTATCAATTGTAGGTTTTATTTTGTTTTTATAAATTTTCTCAATTACTAAAGGAACAGACAAAATTAGCCTTGGTTTAATTTCGTTAAAAGCTTTTAAAATCACTTGTGGTGAAGGAAGTTTTCCTAAAAAAATTATAGAACAGCCCAAGGTAAAAGGAAACAAAAACTCAAAAGCAGCTCCATAACAGTGGGCAAGTGGCAAAAAGGAAACTATTCTGTCGCCAGATTCAAGAGGCATATTTGCACGAGCATATCTTATATTTGCTGCTAAGGAATTATGTTGCAACATAACACCCTTAGGCTGACCAGCAGTTCCTGAAGTGTATAATATTGCTGCTAAGTCCGAGTTTGGAATATGCTCTAACTTGAAATCCGCTTGATCAACTGTTGCTAAGTTATTGTTAAATATTACATTGTTAGAAGTAAAGTTATGGGCAATTTCAAAATTATCTAAGTAATATATGGTTTGCAAATTTTCAAACTGACTATAATCAAATTTTTGACAGATAAATTCAGAAGCAAACATTAATTTAGCGTCTGAATGATTTGTTAAAGTATAAATATCTTTTGAAGTAAAATCTTGTAACAAAGGAACAATTACAGCACCATAAGTTACTGTTGCAATATATGTTAAACCCCAATTAGCAGAATTTTTGCCAACTACAACAATTTTGTCTCCTTTAGTAATTTTATTTTCATTAAATAATTTATGAAGATTATATAAGTGATTAGCAAGTTCGCCAAATTTAAGACCACCGTTTCCATAATCCTGCAAAGACATTTTTGTCCAATTATTTTTTATCGATTCTTCAAAATAAGCACACAAATTTTCAGCTATCATAGTAACAATCATTTTTTTTGTAAAGTTAGAAAAATAATTTATAATAATAGAAATGTTTTTACATTTATATATTAAGTTTTTTCTAATAGACGATATACATTTATAATTGGATTAAAGACCATCAACTATTACTACTGTTCAATAAATGAATAGGTAATAGTCCCAGTTTCGTTTTTCCCCCCAGAAATTGGTGAAAATTTCGATTTTAAAGCAGCCTCTTTTGCTGCATTGCTAATACAACTTGCGTCTCCATTACTTTTGGCTGAATTAATTGTAGCCGATTTAACACCTCCATCTGGTGCAATAATAATGTCAATTACAACTCTTCCGCCATTTTCGCAGGTAAATACAGGAACGTGAATGTAAGTCTTTCCTCGATTAGGATTTTGAAGTTCTACAAATACTAAAGC
>CAYRQZ010000008.1:3580-47609 GCA_964426585.1 uncultured Bacteroidales bacterium
ATTTCGAATTTCTTTTAAATAATTTTCAATATCGAAATTTTCTAAATTATTTTGTTTTTCATTTTCTTTTTTATTAAGTTTTTCAAATTCCTCTAAGGTTTCTGGTTCTATAATGATATACTCTTCATTATTTTGTCGAGGACTCGAAAGTTTCATACCCATGGCAACTACAAGTATGATTAAATGGAATAAAATTGTTCCAAGAATACCATTAATATTTCTTTTTAAAAATTTTGCCATTTAATGCAAAAATAAATATAAATTAAGAGCTTAAAAAATTAATTATAAAAGTATTTAACATATTTTGGTTTAAAAATATTTAAACTTTAAAACTAATTGTAATATTTTTTAAATTTGCTTTATGATAGACAGTAATTTTTTCGAGGGTTTAAATTTTCCTCCTCTTGAAGCTGCTAATAGTTATGGACTGTTAGGGTATAGCTTAGATATTTTTCCTAGACAAGTTTTAGCAGCACTAAAAAAAGGTATATTTCCTTGGTATGCAAAAGATTTTTTTCCTTATTTATGGTGGGCACCCGACCCAAGATTTGTGGTTTTTCCTGAAAAAGCTAAAATTTCTAAAAGCCTAAAAAAGTCATATTCTAAATTTAGTTTTGATATAAATAAAAATTTCGAAAAAGTGATTTTTTATTGTGCAAATGTTCCGCGTAAAGGGCAGACTGTTGGAACATGGATAGACGATAAAATAATTTATAATTATACTACATTACACCAAATGGGCTATGCTATGTCTTTTGAAACTTATTATGAGAATAAATTGGTTGGTGGTTTATATGGCGTGAATTTAGGGGGAATATTTTCAGGAGAATCTTTGTTTCATTTGCAGACAGATGCAAGTAAATCGGCATTTTTATATTTAGTAAATTATTGTTTAAGTAACAACATTTATTTAATTGATTGTCAAACACATAGTCCTTTGTTAGAAAGTTTAGGTGGAGAGTTTATTTCAAGAAAAGAATATTCTGATTTTTTACAAAAATATGTTGTAAATTTACCAAAACGAAAATTATGATAAAAAAAGTTTTTGCTAAAATAGATGAAGCTAAAATTAAAACTGGAACAAAACTGCTTTGTGCAATAAGTGGGGGAATTGATTCCACTGTTATGTTACATGTTCTAAATGATTTTGGCTTTGATTGCATTGTTGCACATTGTAATTTTAAATTGCGAGCCGAAGAGTCTGATTTAGACGAGAAATTTGTTAAAAACTTGGCAGGCTTATTTGAATATCAATTTATTTCACAAACTTTCGACACTTATAAATATGCCGAAAATTTTGCTTTGTCAATTCAAATGGCTGCAAGAGATTTACGATATAATTGGTTTAACGAAATGGCAAAAAAATATAATTGCGAGTATATTGCATTAGCACATAATTCTGATGACCAAATTGAAACAATTATAACAAATTTAACTCGTGGAACAGGAATAAAAGGCTTGACAGGAATGAGTTTTGTAAAAGATAAACTTTTTAGGCCTTTATTATTTACTTCGCGTGAAGAAATTGAAAGGTTTGCAAAAGAAAATACCATTGATTTTAGAACAGATTCTACCAATAAAACAACAAAATATTCGCGTAATAAAATCAGACATAACATTATTCCTTTATTTGAAGAGCTTAATACTTCGGCTAAAGAAAATATTTTAAAATCTGTCAAATACCTTACAGATACTGAATTAATACTCAAGGCTTATGTAAAATCTTGCAAGGAAAAGTGCCTAAATTATGTTGATAAAAATGTTGAAATTGATATTTTTGAACTTAAATCTTGTGCTGCTCCCGAAACTCTTTTATTTGAATTACTGATTGGTGAAGGCATTCCTAAACCTTTAGCAAGCGAATCTATTAATTTAATTAATTCGACAAGCGGTAAATCTTGTACTTTATTTAATATTACGGTTTTACGGGATAGAGATAAATTAATCATCAATAAAAATGTAAAAACTCAAAATTTTGAAAATATTTTCATAAATAATATTGAAGAACTAAAATTACTTAAAGAAATTGGAATTAGTGCCAAAGTATTTGAAAACTCCGATGATTTTGACATTAATAAAACTCAAAATTTTGCATATATAGACCTGGAATTACTTAAATTTCCATTAAAAATCAGGAAATGGGAAATAGGAGACAAGTTTAAACCTTTTGGCATGAAAAACTTCCGAAAACTTTCGGATTTTATGAAAGACGAAAAGCTAAATTTATTTGAAAAAGACGAGTTGAAAATAATTGAATCAGACGGCAAAATTGTTTGGCTTGTGGATTTAAGACTTGACAATAGATTTAGAATTACAACTGAAACCAAAAAAATTTTAGTTTTAGAAAAGTTATAGGCAAAATTCTTCAAGTTAGATCTATGCTTTTTTTGTTATTGTCTTCAATTTTAATTCCTGTTTTATTCTTTTTAAAATTCACAAGATAAACATTGTTTTCATTTATAAAACTTAAGATTATTCCAATAACTATCATTAACGGAATTAAGCTAATGATTAAGCTATTTAGCCAAAATCCCGTAAAAGTATAAGCCGAAGCTTTTTTGGGATTTTTCTTTTTAATAATGACCTTTAATTCTTCGCCAAGCTGATGTTTAGCATTTTCTGCACCATTAATTAAATAACAATGATTATCATATTCAAAAACGATAATTGCATAAGATTTAATAATTTGACTTGAGTCTTGGTTATAGAATACTTCTTCGTCAATAACTTTTGCTTGAACAAAGTCGGAATTTATTATAATATTTATTCTATTAATTCCGTAAAATAAAAATACAATTATTGCCGAAATTATTACAAAAGATTTTCTATCTAATTTTATGTTCATACTTTTTTTTCTAGTACAAAAATAAAAAAAGGCTACCAATTGGAAGCCTTTCTTTTGAAATTTTATTCACCATCTTTGATAACTTTTAATTTATCGTCAGTGTCTTTAACAATTAAACGTTTCCACTTATCGCTAAGCTCAATCCATTCAATTTTTGGTGCGTAATATTTATAACCTTCAGGAACTTCTTGTTTAGTTTTAACATTTCCGTCCATATATTTAGTAAATAAATGTGCATAAAGTTTTGTCCATTCCTTATGAGTACGGTTTGCAGCATAATCAGAAAAATTATTTACTTCATTAATAACACTTTCGGGGTTTGTTTTACTTATTTCAGCTAGTTTCTTTTCTAACTCTAAAGTTTCTTTCACAAAAGCCGAATGCAGTTTATTTTGTTCTTTTTCAATTTCGGGGTGCATCATATCATATCTTGTATATGCAAAATTTGAAACCATATTAAATATCCAGAAAGCAGCGTCCATAGTAAACTCCATTAAATCTCCATTTCCTACTGCATAAGGGTGAGGGATTTTAGTTATTGTGCTATACATTGGTACGTAAACAGTAAATCCGGCATCATCAACGCCGAACCAGTTAATTGCACCGAAAGAGTCGGGTAGCCAGCTTCTAAGTTGAGCGACAAATGAAAATCCAGTTTGCTGAGTGCCAGTTGCTCTCTCAAAAATATAATCTTCGCTGTCAACGCTCCAAGTCATTGGTCTCCAACGATATGGATTTCCGTAAGGACCAGCCCCAATATCTTTGGTCATATCTAATTCTGTGCCTTCTAAGTGGTCTGCCATGAATTTAAACATATCTATTTGCGAAATTTTTCTTTCAGGCTTTATCCATAAAGGCATTCTGTTAGTTGCATAACCGTGAGCACCGCGTTTGATGTGTCCTTTTGCATAATCAAAATATTTTTCCATTCCACTAGCTACTGCATTAAAAAATGCCCAGACTCTAATTTCGCAAAAACGTGCACCACTAAAATCTACGGGTGCGTAAGTATCTGAAAAACTAAATTCGGCATCTTTACCATTAAAATATTTCATTTCTTTTGCAAAGCTAATAACATCTTTTGAGTTAAAAGTTGTTTGTTTTTGATTAAACCAATCGTTTTTCTTTTGATAATCAAAAGTAGTTATACGAGCTTGGTTAGCATGAGACGAAACATAACCGTCAGGAATTAATAAAGCTACCCAAACAGCTCCTTTTTTCCCTTCTCCTTTACCAATAAGTTCTAATATCCAAGCTTCGTTTTTATCACAAATAGAAAAGGATTCGCCACTGCTTGCATAACCATATTCTTCGACTAAGTCGGTAAGAATTTTAATAGCTTCACGAGCTGATTTTGCTCTTTGGAGAGTAATGTAAATCAAATTCCCATAATCCATAATTCCGTTTGCAACACCTAATTCTTCGCGTCCACCGTAAGTGGTCTCTCCAATTGCTACCTGAAACTCGTTAACATTACCAACAACATTATAAGTCTGTTCTACCTGAGAAATTTCACCTAAGTATTTGCCGGTATCCCATTCCCAAATTTTTAACTTTTCGCCTTTTGCATATTTTTTTGCAGGGAAATGATACAATTCACCATACAAAGCATGACTATCAGCAGCATAACTAACCATTACAGAGCCATCTGTTGAAGCTCCTTTTGTAATAATAAAGTTTGTACAAGCGTAAGAGTTTAAGCCTAAAAATAACAATAAAACTAGGCTAATTCCAATTAATCTTTTTACCATAATCTAAAATTTAAATTTTGACAAATATAATTTTTTTAGTTTAGATTACAAGTTTTCCGAATAAACATTTTTTTTATTTACAAAAATTTAATTTTAGATACATTACGTTTTAAAAACAGACTGAAAATACGTAAAAAAGAATAAGCTCATATTAATTTTGATATATACTTTTAAATTTATTTTGATTAAATACTTAAAATTTTTTACAAATATTGCTTTTACAAGGCAAATAACTGAACACAATCTGTATTCAATATTATTTTACAACAAACTTTACTAATTTGCTATGTAACACTTTTAAGTTTAAATTTTATCATTAAAATTTTAGTAAATAAATTTTAACTCATTACATTTGTAAAAATTTTTTAAAATGATAAATTTCATTACTTGGGATCTTAGTCCGTCTATTTTAGAGTTTGGTAATTTTCAAATCAGGGCTTATAGTTTATTTTTTGCCTTAGGATTTATTATCAGTTATTTTATTATAAAAAAATTTTACAAAAAAGAAGGAGTTCCTGTTGCAGAATTAGATAACTTAACAGTTTGGGTTGTGATAGGAGCCTTAATAGGTGCTCGCTTAGGACATTGTTTTTTTTATGATTGGTCTTATTATTCAAAAAACTTGTTAGAAATAATTTTACCAGTAAGTTTTTATCCAGAATTTGAATTTATAGGTTATCAAGGTTTAGCTAGCCATGGTGGAGCTTTAGGAATTATTATTTCTATGCTTATTTTTTATAGAAAATCTACAAAGAAATCATTTTTTTGGTTAATTGATAGAATAGCTGTCCCCACTGGTTTTGCTGGGGCACTTATAAGATTAGGAAATTTATTTAATTCAGAAATTTATGGACATTACACCGATTTACCTTGGGGCTTTATTTTTGTAAGAAATGGTGAAACTTTGCCTAGCCATCCAACACAATTATACGAAGCTTTCTTTTATATTTTAACTTCAATAATTTTATTAAAATTATATAAAAATGAAAGATTTAGAAATGCTAAAGGCTTTTTGCTTGGAATCTTTTTGATTTTAATATTTACTACAAGATTTTTTATAGAGTTTGTAAAAGAAAATCAAGTCGCTTTTGAAGATAAAATGAGCTTAAATATGGGGCAAATTTTGAGTATCCCAGCAGTTTTAATTGGAGTTTTTCTTGTAATTAGAGCTTTGAAAATTAATAAATCAAACTTAAGTCAGTAATTGTTTTATGAAAAAATATTTTTTCTTATTTTTCTTTTTGCCAGTTTTATCATTTTCGCAAGTTTATAAAATTACTTACAAAAATTTCTCAAATGGCAAATACCAAGAAAATGAAGATATTTCAATTTATTATTATAATAATTTAGCATATTTGTCATCTCAGAATTCTAAGATAAAGCTATTTTCCGATTTTAATAAGAAAAAAAATGTGAAAATTATGGAATATGAGGCTGAGCTAGTAAAAAATTCTATAGATTTTTCCCAACTCATTAAACCTGAAAATACAAGTAATTCTGATATTAAAATTTTAGGCTATAAATGTAAATATGCGGTTTTTACTTCGTTTTCTAATAAAATTGAAATTTGGTACACTACTGATGCTAATGTTTTTGGAAGTCCATATCCAGCTTATATTCCCGAAGAAAATTCTTTGGTATTAAAAATTATGATAAATGGAAATCGTGAGCTTATTGCTTCAGAAATTAAAAAAGATAAAAATACACAATTACCTGAATATAAATATGATAGCTCGCAAGAAATATCAGCTTCGGAGTTTGAACAACTTTTAATTTTGTCAAGATATAAAACAATAAATGTATTTGAAAATGAGCAAATTAATTATAATCCAGAAATAAAAAAAGTAAGCATGGAAAATCATAAATTAGATTCTGTTTATCACTTGTCGAATGGGGGCATTCTTCTTAAAAAAATTAAAATTGATAAATCATATAAAGGCTCATATTGTTACGCCGAATTGAATGTAAAATCAAATGGAGATGCTTATGATAGAACAGGCTCTGTATTTCTTCTTCCTGATAATGAAGATTATAAACCAATGCTTTTAGCTCTATTTGGAAACATGGAATTTATGCCAATTTTTCAAGATAAATATGGCGAAAACTATCAAGGTATGATTGCAAACGAAAATTTTTTACCACAAATAGAACTTATGAGATTTTTCACTTCCTTCGGAGTAGGGCATTTTAATAATTTACGTCCTATTAATAATTATCCTTGGGCTGAAAAAATTACTTATAAGCAAGAAATATCCCAGCTAATCCCAGACGATGACTATGTGTGGGTTGGTGTATTTATTGGAAATTACGATAAAGGAGGGCATATTGTTAGTTTAAATTTGAATTTTTATCCTAATTTTGAGGAAAATCTTGAAACAGAAAATAATTTTGTCTTACCAATTTTTAATACAGTAAATATTTTGGAAATGTCGGGGCAAAATTATAGCAAATTTTTTAAATCTGATACTTTATATTCGGAGTTTGTAATTCCTGAGAATATAGAACAAACTGCATTATTATACACTTCAACTGGTCATGGTGGTTGGGGCGAAGGCGATGAGTTTGTTCCTAAACAAAATAAAATTATTATTGACGATATAGAGATTTATAATTTTATTCCTTGGCGTTTCGATTGTGCAACTTATAGAACTTGGAATCCAGCTTCGGGCAATTTTGAAAATGGTTTGTCGAGTAGCGATTTAAGCCGTTCAAATTGGTGCCCAGGAACTTTAACAAATCCAGAATATATTGTTTTAGAAAATTTAAAACCTGGAAAACATAAAATCTCTGTTGTTATTAATCAAGGCGATGATGAAGGGTCTAGCTTCTCACATTGGTCGGTCTCAGGTTGTATTGTAGGAAAAATTAAAAATGATAAGAAATAGCAGTTTGTTTTTAATTTGAAAACAAAATTTTGCAATAAAGAAAAATAAAATGCTATTTTTGTGGAAATAAAAAATAATATAGTGAAAGATAGGAAGTTGATTTTAGTGTCGAATGACGATGGAATAGAAGCAAGAGGTTTAAAGCATTTAATAGCAATTGCAAAAAATTACGGTGATGTTTTTGTCGTAGCACCAGAAAAAGGACAATCAGGTAAAAGTCATTCAATAAGTTTGATAGAAGCTCTCCGAATTAGAAGAGTAGAAGTGGGAGAGGAGTATAACTTAATTGCTGTTTCGGGTACGCCTGTTGATTGTGTTAAACTTGCAATAAATCAGCTTTTGCCACGCAAACCCGATTTAATGCTTTCGGGAATTAATCATGGCTCAAATTCAGCAATTAGTGTTATTTATTCAGGTACTATGGGTGCTGCAATAGAAGCAAGCCTATATGGGATTCCTGCAATTGGATTTTCGGTTCAAGACCACTCTAAAAATGCCGACTTTAGCTTAGTTGATGAAAATGCCCATATTATTATTGAAGATGTTTTGAAAAACGGTTTGCCAAACCAAGTTTCTTTAAATATAAATTTTCCTGTAATAGATAAAAAAAGTTTTAAAGGTTATAAAGTTTGTAAACAAACCACAGGAGTGTGGAAAGAAGAATACGATAAACGCTACGACCCTTATGGTGGTGAATATTATTGGCTTACAGGCGAGTTTTCAAATCACGAAATTGATAATACAGAATCTGATGAATGGGCTTTAAATAACAATTATGCCGCCATTGTACCAACAAAAATTGACTTTACAGAATATAAAACAATAGAATTATTAAAATCTCGTTTAACTTACAAATATGATTACAAAAAAGAACAAATCTCAAAAATATAATAAACCTTGGTTTGGTTTAGCATTAGGATTGGTGTTGCCCATAATTAGTTTTTTTGCTTATTATATGTATAATTTAAGCATTAAAGATGACTTAACTGTAAGATACTTTATTAAAACTTTAATTGAAAATGAAGCTTTTATACCTGTTCTTAGCATTTGTTTATTACCAAATTTATTATTGTTTTTTCTTTTCAAAAAACTTGATTATTGGTATTCAATAAAAGGAGTAATTACAACTGTTATCATTTACACTTTACTAGTTGTTGTTTTAAAATTTGCCTAATGAAGTATTTTATCATCTCTGGCGAAGCTTCGGGAGACTTACATGGCTCACATTTGGTAAAAGAATTGAAAATTTTAAAGCCAAATGCGAAAATTCAGGCATGGGGTGGTGATTTAATGCAAAAACAAGGTGTAGAAATCAAAAAACACATAAACGAACTTGCTTTTATGGGTTTTGTCGAAGTTTTGCAAAATATTAGAACTATTAACAAAAATTTTAAACTTTGTAAAAAACATATCCAAGATTTTAAACCTGATACTGTTATATTTATTGATTATCCAGGATTTAACCTGAGAATGGCGAAATGGGTAAAAAAAGCAGGGTATAAATCGGTTTATTTTATCTCGCCAAACGTTTGGGCTTGGAAAGCTTCGAGAGTTTATAAAATTCGCGATTTTATTGACGAAATGATTGTAATTTTGCCTTTTGAAAAAGAATTTTATAAAAAGTATGGAGTAGAAGTAAAGTATTTTGGACACCCTCTTATTGATGCCGTTAAAAATCACGAAAATGCAAGCTTTGAAGACTTTTGCAAAGAAAATAATCTGAATAATAAACCTAAAATTGCCTTATTACCCGGTAGTAGAAAGCAAGAAATTAAGCATATTCTTCCAATAATGAGCGAAATTGCTAATTATTTCCCTGATTATGAATTTATTATAGCAGGATCGTCATTAATTCCTAAAAAATTGTATGAAGAAAATATTAAATGCGATGAAATTAAACTTTTATTTGGAAAAACTTACGATATTTTAGCTCATTCTAAGGCTGGTTTAATAAAATCTGGAACATCAACTTTAGAAGCTGCCTTGTTTAATGTGCCGCAAATTGTTTGCTATAAAGGTGGTGCAATTTCGGTTGCAATAGCTAAATTTGTTGCTAATGTAAAATACATTTCGTTAGTTAATCTAATTCTTGATAAACCTGCAGTTAAAGAATTGATACAAAAGAATTTGAATAAAGAAAATTTAATTTCAGAATTAACAGAAATACTTAAGTTTGAGAATAGATTTGAAGAAATTAAAGAAGATTATTCAAATCTTTTTAATATGTTAAATTCTGATGGCATCTATAAAAAAATTGCCCAAATTTTATAAGTTAATTGTGTTTCTAATTGAGTAGGACAAGATTGTGTTATTTTCTGTATTGAATTTGAATTTTTTAAATCGGACATGTTTCTATATAATCTATAATTTTTTTTTGTTTCATTAAGTCTATTTAACATAATATAAATTATATGACAAATTATAAATGATTAATTTATTACCACTAAAACATATATCCCGGATATATAAAATAAAACAAATATATTAGTCAAATGGTTTAATATCGGCTATTCAGGTATGGCTCTAATTCAAATAATGCTATAGAAAGCTGATAAAACAAATGAAAGATTAACATACCATTATAATTTTTATAAAAAGGAATATCGTAATTTAAAAAGTCAATAATATAAACAAAACTTAAATAATCGAAAACTTGTAAAAAAAAATTTAGTACTTTTGCTTCTTCAATATTAATTGTAAAACGTTTATTATCAAAACAAAAGCCTAAGTTTTGTTTTACACTAAGTTATTTTTTTTGAATAAAAACATATAGATATTTTATAAATAAGACAAAATATTCAAAATTGATATTCAAAATTGAAAAATTTAGCACTATATTTGCAGTATAATTTTGTTGTTAAAAAATTTATAAATTAAAAATAAGAATTATGAAAAGTAATAAATTATTAATTATGATTGCAATTAGTTTATTAACGAGCTTTGCCAGCACTCATGTTTTTGCACAAATCAATTTAAAAAAAGTTGGCGATAAAGTTAAAACAGTAAGTTCAGAAATTAGTAAGGACGAAAAAAACCAAACTACAAAACCAGCTTCTACTTCGACTTCAAGCCAGCCGACATCGTCTGTAAGTAAGGTATCATCAGGAACGGCTACTCTTCATGTCTCAATGAGTATGGGTAATAATAAAAATGATGGTTCAAAATCATCGCCATTTAAAAACATTCAAAAAGCAATAGATCAAGCTCCGGCTGGTGCTGTGATTTTAGTTGCAGAAGGTAACTACTTTGGAACTTTAAATAGCGGTAACATAAACATTACAAAACCTGTAAAAATTTATGGTGGTTACTCGGCAGATTTTTCTGAAAGAAATGTTTTAAAGTACTTAACTATGGTTCAGCCTACTCCTGAAAGCAATGGAACGCAAAATGGTCAGGGAACTATTCAAATTCAAGTAAAAGAAGCTAATACTGAGGTTGTTATAGACGGGATTATATTTGACCGTGGTAATAGTATTGCATATAATCCCAAAGGAGAAGGAAAACCTGAGGGCGTAAAATCTCCTATGAAACAACCTATTGGAACTGCGGGTATTGGTGGTGATAATTTTAGTAATCCTAATGTTTTAACAACTCAGACAGCGATTATTTATTTAGATAATCCTCGTTGTAATCTTACCGTAAGTAATTGTGCCTTTTTAAATGCTCCTAATTATGGCATTCGTGGAATGTTTGGGGGAACAAAAGCCATAATAAACAACTGTATTTTTATAAATAATTGTATGGCTGCTTGTGAAATAACTAAGGGTGGTATAGCTGTCGAAGCAACTGAAGTGCATTTTTCAAACAATACTGTACTATTCTCTTGGTCGCGACTAAAAGACTTAGGTGATATGGGCTACGGATACCGCTATATGACAGGTCTTGATAGTTATGTTACAAATAATATTATTGGTTTAAGTACTTTTGCAGGCTTAGACCGCACTAGAATTGACAGTGATAAAACAAAAGAAGCTAAGCGAATTACAACAGCCGAAAACAATATTTTCTTTTTTAATAGACAAGCCGACCTAACACTCCCGGGCGGAGGTAAATTTATGCGTATTTGGGTTGCCGATTTTGATGACGTAGACCAATTGGCAAAATCATCAGGAAATAAAACACTAAATGATCCTAAAATTTTTAAAGGCAAAATAAACGAAGCTTATTTGAATGGTTTTCTTTCTGTAGCTTATAAAGAAGATTTTAGTTATGACCCAAACTCTTCTGTTAATACTTTTCGTTCAGCAATGGGAATGAATCAAACAGGAACAATACAATCGTCAGTTAGTATGTATGCCAATAATTATCCATGGAAAGAAGCATTGAATTTTTTCGGCGCTGTTGACGGATATGGTGCACAAGCGATTAAATAAACATATACTTCAACTTTATATAAAAAAATGCAATGCTATTTATTTAGCATTGCATTTTTTTATCCCTCCTATCCTATTATTTTATCATTTAAACTTAAAACTATTCCAATCCCAAGGCTTAGCACCGGTTTCAGAAGGCTCAATACTTCCAAACTTTACTTCATAACTAGCCTCGCCGAATTTTTTATTATATAAATCTTTCTGTCTTTGGCTAGGCATATTTATGTCGGGATTAATTTCTCTATCGAATGTATGCTTATCCTTTGGATAAAAGCTAGCTCTTTCTTCAATTATTGGTGAGTTTAAATCTTGAAAAGGCAAGCATTCGGGGTAAATTTTCTCAATTAAAAATTCAACAAATTCTTGAGAATATTCAATATAATGGTATTTTACATTCCACTCAAAACTTGGATGTTTAAAAATATTGTAAATACTTATATCAAAATATTTTTTAATAATTTTTCTTTTTGTTTAAAAATTCCAGGTAAGGTTTTTTGTGTTTTTCGCACAGCAATAACCGGATCTTTTGCCATGTTCCATGATGGAATATATGGTGCGAAACTACAATATGACAAACTCCAAATACTTAAATCCCTTAACAAATCAGTCCAACGCCTAACAATTTCATTCCATTTAACAATATCAAATTCAAATTCATAATCAATATCATTGCAGGCGTAAGAATAGTCTTTTTGATTGGGTATGCCAAATTTGTTTTTTGAAGCTAATTGGTCATAAACTTCTAGTTTTTTCTCCTCTTTTCGCAAATGATAAGGACTCGTAGGGTTTGATTTTACTATTTCTATATTATATTCTTGAGCATCTCTAACAGCACTTAAACCTTCCATAGCTTTATCCAAACCACGTTCTATTTGTAAACGCAAAAAACGAGGGTATGTCATGCCTTCTTGCTCAGCTAAATCTATCATATCTTGAATACCCTTAATAATTATTTCAGGATTGAGTAATATTTCAACTTCACAACTGTTAGCGTATTTGTCCTGATTTTTATTCAAGTCTCTTTTAGCATCTTTTAATATTTTATTTTTTACATTATCAATGTTAGAATAAATATCAGCAGCTTTTTTTACACTTTCTTCGGACTCTGCTAACTTTGCCTCTTCTATAGCCCTTTCATAGCTTTGTCTTATGCTGACTATTGCAGATTTTAAAGCGTCAATGTTTTGTTTAAAATAAGTAGATACATCATAATTATTATTTTCATTTGCTTGTGATTGACTAATTAAAGCTTTCGTATAATGAGCACTAAATTTGCCTTACAAATCTTCTTGCATCGCTATTCCCACAAAATCATTAATGTCCGATAGTTCTGAAGCAAGTTGTTCCATACGATTTATAATTTCTATCATTTTATCTACATCTTCGCCTTGTTTGTTTTGAGATTGAATATCTTTCAACATATTCTTGTAAATATCAAGGGTTGGATTTATATATATACTATCAATTGCCATATCTTTAAATTTTTTAACGCTTAATAATTTGTTTGTATTTTTCAATTTGTTCTTTAATGTGCTCCTCTTTAAATGGATACAACCTTTTGTGGCGATATTCTAAAGTAATTTCAGGTTTTACTCGCCAATTGTCTTCCCACGCTTGCATTGTTTTTTCGATATCGTCAATACTAGATACTAAAAGTTCTTTGACAGAGTTAACAATTTCCCGCATGCCGCTTTTATATTTTTCAGGAACTTCAGCATTTTCATAAATTGTTATATCGTCAATTAAATGCCAATCATAAATTAATTGTCGATGAGCTTCGTCAGAACTTATTTCAAGGCTGTTTTTATTAGTTTCTTCTGTAATCATAATGCCTAAGTCTATAGGATTATTTATTTCATTAAGTCTTTCTAAAATTCGCATTGGAGCTAATTTTCTGATTTCTTCTTTATGTTTTTCGAAAAAATCTTTTTCAATTATAGCTTCATCTTTGACCAATGCAATAGCGCAAAGCTCGTTCAAATTTCCTAGCTTAATTTTAAATTCTTCCATACTATTCGATGATTGAATAGCTTTTAATATTTTACTTTCAATTTGATAACTATGCTTGTAATTATCATTATTAGCATACCTTTCTGCTCTTGCAGCATAATAATCTATATACTCTTGTAAATCTTTTTCTGACATAATTTTTTCAGCTTTTAATTGTTAGTTTTAATCGAGATTTAGCCAGTTCATAAAATTTCTATCTCAAATTCTGAAAATATCTTTTTTTGCAAGTTAGATAATTTCTTAAATAACCATATTTTTAGAGTCAAAAAAAGGTACTCCACTCCTATCTTGTATTGTTGCAAAAATTTTCCCTTTAAGAACTCTCCTTTTTCATTTACTCCTATTTGAATAATTGGGCTAAGTCCATTTCTGCTCTGCAAGTTAAATCTTGCATAAGAAAAAATAAACTTAACAAAATCACATAATCTACTTACGCCTATTTTTATAGGTACGTATCAAACTTAATAAAGTTTTGTTTTTTCTCGTCAAATTAGTTCAACTTTTAAAAGTCGAACTAATTTTGTTTCAATTTCCCAATTACTTTGCTGTCCAGTAACATCTTTTAGGCGAAACAATAAGTTGTTCTTTTTTTAACTTATCCATTTCTTTTTCGACAAGTTTTTTATCTAAGCCGGTTTTTTCTGCAATTTCGCCTGCTTTCATTTCATTGCCTTTTAAAGCATTTAAAATTAAATCTCTATTTTCCATAATATTCAATATTTTAATAAATTATAAATTAAAACAAATTTTATAACTCTAAGTTTAAATTTTTACAAAATTTTTCCTTTTAAAATCACAGTATCAATCAAATCAGAGCCATAAGCATAAGGGAAAAATTGATAAGTTGGTATTTCTGTGCTAATAAATAAGTTTGCAATTTTTCCTCTTGAAATGCTACCCACTATATCGCTGATTCCCATTGCATAAGCAGTATTGATTGTAGTTGCGTATATTGCTTCTTCGGGTAACATTTTATAATTTACACAAGCAAAGGACATCATAAGTTTCATATTTCCCGATGGCGATGATCCAGGATTATAATCAGAGGCAATAGCAACAGGTAGTCCGGCTTTCATCATTTCACGAGCAGGTGAATAAGGCATATTTAAGAAAAATGCAGCTCCGGGCAAAATTGTGGGCATAGTTTCCGAGTTTAATAATGCTTGAATTTCTTCTTTTTCAGTATATTCTATATGATCAACAGAAAGAGAATTGTATTTTACGCCCACCTGAATTCCACCCGATTTTGCTAACTCATTTGCATGAATTTTAGGACGCATTCCATATTTTATTCCTGCCATAAGTATTCTGTCGGTTTGTTCGACTGTAAAAAATCCTTTATCGCAAAACACATCAATAAAGTCGGCAAGTTCTTCTGCGGCTACTTGCGGTATCATTTCATTAATTATCAAATCTACATACTCATCGGGATTTTCTTTATATTCGGCAGGAAAAGCATGAGCACCTAGAAAAGTAGATTTTACAATTAACGGGCTAGTTTCTTTTATTCGTTTTATTACCCTTAACATTTTTAGCTCATCTTCTGTATTTAAGCCATAGCCACTTTTAATTTCGATAGCACCTGTTCCTTGCGAAATAACTTCGTGTATTCTTTGCATTGCTTGCTCGTAAAGTTCGTCTTCAGATGTTTCGTGTAGTAATTTAGCTGAATTTAAAATTCCACCTCCCCTTTTAGCAATTTCCTCATAAGATAAGCCACGAATTTTGTCGCTATATTCAATTTCTCTACTGCCGGCATAAACAATATGCGTATGCGAATCACAAAAAGATGGAAAAACCATTCTGCCATTTGCGTCTATTTCATATACTTCATCATCATTTTTGAAAATATCTTCATCAAAATCTTGCATTTTTCCGTAATCTTCAATAATTTCATCATTAATTATCAAATAAGCATTTTTTATAGTGTTCAAATTTGCCATATCACTACCTTTAACGAGTAGTCGGGCTTCGTTGTCAACTTGAATTAACTCTTTAATGTTCTTAATTAAAATTTTCATTTCATTATTTTTTAATTCAACAAAATAAACACTTTTAAAACAGTATAACAACAATAAATGTTTTTAATTTTTGTGTTATAGTTTACAAGTATAAAATAATTTATTAACATTTTAATAAATCCATATTTTGATTTATCGTTTTACAGTATATAAATTATTATATTTGCATAATATTTTTATAAATTTTTATGTTTATAATTTGAATTGAAAGAAATATTTATGAGAAGAAAGTTTGCACAATCATTATTAGATGTTATTCAATATAGCAAAGAAGAAGCTATTCGTCTTGGCAATGATTATTTAGGTCCTGAACATTTATTTCTTGGAATTTTAAGAGAGCCAAAATGTGATGCAATGGAAATATTAAAAGGGCTTGATATTAATACACAAGATTTAAAAACAAAGATAGAGAATCACATTAAAAATTCGAACAATGAATTTACAATGGATGATGTAGATAAAATTATACCAACAAAAACGACAGATAGAATTCAGAAATTCATGTATTCGGAAGCTATATCTTTAAACAGTGAAGAGATAAATACTGGTCATTTGTTATTAGCAATTTTAAAAGTTCCAAGTCGCTTTTCGCAACTACTCGATGAATTAAATATTGAGTACGATATGATTAAGATGGCCATGGATTTAGACGAGTTTTTAGGACCATCATCATCTTCTTCATCTGATGATGATGACGATGACGATGATGATAGTTCATACAGGGGTTCTGGGTCTCAAGATTCTAGTACACGCGGGTCGAAAAAGTCTAAGTCAAAATCCGACACTCCTATGCTTGACAGTTTTGGTGTGGATTTAACAAAGGCAGTTCTTGATGGTAAAATTGACCCAATAGTTGGACGAGATATAGAAATTGAAAGGATATCTCAAATATTATCCAGGCGTAAGAAAAATAATCCAGTGCTTATTGGCGAGCCAGGTGTTGGTAAATCGGCTATTGTTGAAGGTTTAGCAACAAGAATCTCGCAAAAAAAAGTTTCACATTTATTATTTGATAAAAGAGTTATAATTCTTGATATGGCAACAATAGTTGCTGGGACAAAATATCGCGGGCAGTTTGAAGAAAGAATGAAAGCAATTGTCGATGAATTAATAAATGCAAATGATGTAATTTTATTTATTGATGAAATTCACACTATTGTTGGTGCAGGGAGTACACCAGGTTCATTAGATGCAGCAAATATCTTAAAACCTGCCCTTGCACGTGGCGAAATTCAATGTATTGGAGCTACTACTTTAGATGAGTATCGACAAAGTATAGAAAAAGATGGTGCATTAGAAAGAAGATTTCAAAAAGTTATTGTTGAAGCACCTAGTGCTGAAGAAACTATTGATATTTTAAAAAAAATAAAAGATAAATACGAAGACCACCACAAAGTAATCTATACCGACAAAGCTATAGAGGCCTGTGTAAAATTAACTACTCGCTATGTTAGTGACAGAGCCTTACCTGATAAGGCTATTGATGCTATGGACGAAGCTGGGTCGCGAACTCATATTTCAGCAGCAGCCTTACCAAATAAAATATTGAAACTCGAAGAAGAACTCCAAAATATTAAAGAAGAAAAATTGTTAGCAGTAACTCAACAACAATTCGAGAAAGCCGCTTCGATGCGTGATAAAGAAAGAAATATTGAACGACATATCGAACTAGCAAAAGAAAATTGGCTTAAAGAAATTAACGATATTAGAAAAGAAGTTGACGAAGAAAATATTGCCGAAGTTATTGCTATGATGACTGGCGTCCCTGTAAAACGCATTGCTCAAACCGAAGGC
Source organism: uncultured Bacteroidales bacterium (assembly GCA_964426585.1). Taxonomy (GTDB): domain Bacteria; phylum Bacteroidota; class Bacteroidia; order Bacteroidales; family ML635J-15; genus Bact-19. The sequence continues at coordinate 21,260 of CAYRQZ010000008.1, forward strand.
AATAGACTTTTGTACATGAACGAAGAACTCAAAGACAGCGTGATTGGTCAAGATGAAGCTGTAAAAAAAATTGTGCAGGCGATACAAAGAAATCGTGCAGGATTAAAAGACCCAAACAAACCTATCGGCACTTTTATATTCCTCGGTCCAACAGGTGTTGGTAAAACGCAATTAGCAAAAGTGCTAGCAAAATATTTATTCGACACCGAAGATGCTCTTATCAGAATTGACATGAGTGAATATATGGAAAAATTTTCAATCTCTCGGCTTGTCGGAGCTCCTCCAGGTTATGTAGGATATGAAGAAGGTGGGCAATTAACAGAAAAAGTTAGACGTAAACCATATTCGGTAGTACTTCTTGACGAAATCGAAAAAGCACACCCAGACGTTTTCCATATACTTTTGCAAGTCTTAGACGAAGGTCGTCTAACAGACAGCTTAGGAAGAAGAATAGACTTTAGAAATACTATTCTGATTTTAACCTCTAATATAGGTACACGACAACTAGTTGATTATGGACGCGGAGTTGGTTTTGAATCTAGTGCTAAAAAAGCAAGTGCCGACTTTAACGCAAAAAGCATTATTGAAAATGCCCTTAAAAAAACTTTTGCACCAGAATTCCTTAACAGAATCGACGACGTTATTATGTTTAACTCTTTGTCTAAAGAAGATATTTTCAAAATTATTGAAATCGAACTTAAAGGATTATATAAAAGAGTGGAAGAACTTGGATATTTCTTAAAACTTACGCCTGCTGCTAAAAATTACATAGCCGAAAAAGGTTTCGACCCAAAATTCGGAGCTAGACCTTTAAAAAGAGCCTTGCAAAAATATGTCGAAGATGCTATGGCTGAAACTATTATTAAAGCAGAAATAGAGCAAGGAAATGCTATTACTGTTGGTTTTAGCGAAAAAACAGGCATTACTATTAAAATTTCTAAAAAAGAAATCGAAACCTAATCTTTAAATAATTTTAAAAGATATTAACTATGTTAGTATCTTTTTCCTTTTTTATGTTGCTTTTGAATTTAAAACTTTGCATTTATTAAAAATAAATTATAAACTTGTATAAAATAATAATTAATTTACTATGAAAAGAACAAAAATATTTTATTGGATATCCGGCAGTATTTTAGTCGGTGTATTTGTTGCTGCAATAATTGGAATGTTTAAAACTGATGCAAAAGTTAAGCTCTCCGACCCCAGCCTTTTCAAAGATTATATTGCAGCATATTCTGATTTTGTTATCTCAAAAAATGACGCAGTAAGAGTTCAATTTACTGATGAGTTTGCATTTCTTATTAAAGAAAAAGCAAAAAAATCTAATGTCTTATCTATTTATCCTAATGTAAAAGGTGAATTATCATGGAAGGATAACAACATTTTAGAATTTAAACCTAATAAGGCGCTAACTTCAGGAAAAGCTTTTTTAATTTCTGTAAACTTAAATAAATTGAACTCTAATATTCCAAAACAATTTAAAGAGTTTACATTTAAAGTTCAAGTTAAACACCAAATTGTTGATTTAATAATTGATAAAGTTATTACAACAGATTTGAATAATTTTACAAAACAAAATGTAGGAGGAATTATTAAACTTACTGATAATGAAAATATTGATTTGCTTAAAAAAGCAATTAAAGTTGAATTAGATAATAAAAGTTTAAGTTTTGAACTTGCAAAATCAAATGATTTTGAATATGAACTATTAATTAAAGACATTACTAGGACAAAAAACTCTCAAAATTTAAAAATAAGTTTTAATGGAGAAGTAATTAATTCAAAATCAAATTTTACTAAGGAAATCGAAGTCCCAAGCCTCGATGAATTTAAAGTTTTAGATATTCAAACAAACCAATTCCCCGAACAATTTATAAATGTTATTTTTAGCGACCCTATTAAAGAAGACCAATTTTTAAATGGAATTATTGACTTAAAAGGTGTTAATAATTTAAGATACATTATTGTCGATAACAATGTTAAAATTATTCCAAGCGATAGACTCGATAAAACATATTTATTTACAATTAACCGCGGATTATCTAACATTCACAATAATAAATTAAAAAGCTCTATTTCAAAGGAATTGAACTTTATGATGAGGAAACCGCAACTAAAATTAGAAAATAATGGAGTAATTTTGCCTAGTTCAACTCAAGGACAGGTAATTAGTTTTAGTGCTGTGAATATTAAAGCAGTAGATGTGCGAGTAATCAAAATCTTCCAAAATAACATATTACAATTTTTACAAGAAAATTCTTTAAATGAATCGTATAATCTAAATAGTGTAGGGAAAGTTATTAAAACTCAAACAACAAGTTTAGAACAGACTGATATTGACAATATTAGCGAATGGAATACCTTTTATTTAAATTTAAGCGACATTATTAAGCCTGACCCAGGTGCAATATATAGAATTGAAATTGGTTTTAGAAAAAAGAATGCAATTTATCCCTGCGAAAATAATATTAACGAAGCAGAAAACAATAATTCTAAACTTCAAGAAATCGATAAAGATAAAGAATGGAAATGGTTTACTAATTATTATTATAATGATGACGAAAACTTTGATTATGGTTCTGATGATGATTATTATTACGACTACTATTATGATGATAATTATGATGCTGGGGACCCTTGTAACAAATATTACTACGGATATGATAAAGCAATAATGTTAAATATTTTAGCAAGCGATATTGGACTTGTTGCAAAAATAGGAAATGATAATAAAGTAATAAGTTTTGTTACTAATATATTAACTGCCGAACCAATTTCAAATGCGGAAGTTATTGTTTATGATTTTCAGCAACAAGTAATTGCTAAGGCAAATACTAATGCTAATGGAAAAGCAGAAATAAACTTTTCAGAGAATGAAAAACCTTATTTTGTTGTTGCAAGCTACAATAATCAAAAATCATATTTAAAATTAGAAAATTATGATGCCCTAACAACTAGCGAGTTTGATGTTTCTGGCGACTATTTACAAGAAGGAACAAAAGCTTTTATATACGGAGAGCGTGGTGTGTGGCGACCTGGCGATTCTATTTATTTGGGTTTTATTTTATATGAAACTTTAGATCCTATTCCCGAAGGACACCCAATAGTTTTAGAAATTAGAAACCCAAAAGGGCAAATTGTTTATACCGAAAAACAAAATAAAAACAAAAAAGCTTTTCATGTTTTTAAATTTAAAACAGAAAAAGACGACCCAACAGGATATTATACTGCAAAATTTACTGTCGGTGGTAAAGTTTTTACAAAATCTTTAATGATAGAAACCATTCGTCCAAATAGATTAAATATACAATTAGAGCTTAGTAAAAATTATTTAAAAAGTGACGGCACAGTTAAAGCTATTATTAAAGCTACTTGGTTGCATGGCACTCCCGCTATCGACTTACAAACAAATGTAATACTGAGTTTAGAAAACAAATATAATCCATTTAATAAATTTAAAGACTACTGTTTTGAGAACCAAATTAATAACTTTAAATTTACTAGTCAAAATATTATTTCTGGCAAAACTGATAATAACGGTGAGTGTTCAAATTTTGTAAAATTTCAAGAATTGAAAAATGCACCTGGCGTACTTGATGCTAAACTTACAACAAAAGTTTTTGAAAAAAGTGGCGAATTTAGTATAGACGAAACAAATACTGTTTATTACCCTTATGATGCTTATTTAGGAATTAAGATTAAAGAACAAAGTCAATATTCATATAGCTTGCCTTTAGATAAAGATTTGAACTTGGATATTGTTTTAATTGATGTTGATCAAAAACTTATAAAAGAAGAAAGAAATTTAGAAATTTCTATTTATCGTCTAGATTATTCGTGGTGGTATGATTTTCAGCGTGATGGAGTAGATTATGTAACTGCAAATTACAATAATGCTATATCAAGAAACAAAATTGTTTGTAAAAATGGAAAAACAAATTATTCTATTAAGTTTAATGAAGACGGAGATTATTTGATTTCTGTAAAAGATTTAAAAGGTAAGCATATTGCAGCCAAACGTGTTTATGCAAGTTCTTATACTAGTTCCAGCAACAATAAATCGGTAGAAGCATTAAATTTAACCAGCTCAAAAGAAAAGTATATGCTTGGCGAAATGGCGGAAATTCAGTTCCCCGCTTATGCAGGAAATGCTTTAGTGAGTATAGAAAATGCTAGTTCTGTGTTGAATAGTTTCTGGGTAAAACCTGATGGAAATATGTTCAAAGTCAAATTTAAAGTAACAGAAGAAATGACTCCTAATGTTTTTGTTAATATTATTTATTTACAAGAACATTCTTCTACAAAAAATAATAGACCATTAAGAATGTATGGCATTATTCCAATTTTAGTTGAAAATCCAAACACTCATCTCAACCCTATTATTTCTATGCCTAATGAATTATTAGCCGAGAGTAAAGTTAAAATTCAAGTTAAAGAAAAGGATAATAAACCTATGACCTACACCCTTGCAATAGTTGATGAAGGTTTATTGAGTCTTACAAAATATAAAACCCCTAACCCATGGACTTATTTCTATAGTCGCCAAGCATTAGGAGTAAGAACTTGGGATGTTTTTAATTCTGTTATTGGAGCTTTTAAAATAGACTCAGGAAAAATGCTAAGCATTGGTGGTGGAGATAAAGAAACCGACCCCGAAGATTTAGCTCAAGCTAATAGATTTAAACCTATGGTTAAATTTATTGGACCATTTGAGCTAAAGAAAGGAAGTACTAATACTCATGAAATTCAATTACCTCAATATGTGGGAGCAGTTAGAACAATGGTTATTGCTGCCGAAGGCGAAGCTTTTGGCTCTGCCGAAAAAACTACGCCTGTAAAAAAACCTTTAATGATTTTAGGAACTGCTCCTAGACGTTTAGGAACTAACGAAACTTTTAAATTACCCGTTACGGTATTTGCTATGAAGCCAGAGGTGAAAAATGTGAAAATTTCTGTTAAAACTAACGATTTATTAGAAATAGAAGGCTCGAATACTGCTAATATTAGTTTTATCAAAGAAGGCGAAAAAATTCAAAATTTTAGCTTGAAATCTAACGGAAAAACAGGAGTTGCAACTATCGAAGTAATTGCAACAAGCGGTAATCATATCTCAAAATACAATATTGAGTTAGATGTAAAACATGTAAACTCTAAAATTACCGAAACAATTGATGGAATGAGTGGAAATGAAAATTATACCCTTAAATTTAATCCAATAGGCATAAAATCAACAAATGAAGCTTATTTAGAAATTTATAATATTCCCCCCATGAATTTAGAGTCAAGATTAAGTTTCTTAAAAACTTATCCTCATGGTTGTTTAGAACAAATTGTTTCGGCAGTATTTCCACAATTATATTTAGAATCATTTATGGAAATTTCAAACGAGCAAAAGTCTGAAATTCAAAAGAATATTAATATTTGCTTAAACAATCTCATGAAGTATCAAACTACAAGCGGTGGCTTTGCATATTGGGCTGGGCTTAGTGATGTTTCGGAATGGGGAACTAACTACGCAGGGCATTTTATATTAGAAGCTGAAAAATTGGGATATGTTGTTCCAGCAACAACAAAAGCTAATTGGTTAAAATATCAAAAGCAAAAAGCTTCAAAATGGGTTGACGATGGCAATACTTCGCAATTAACTCAAGCCTATAGACTTTATACTTTAGCTCTTGCCGGACAAGCCGACAGATCTGCAATGAACAGATTAAAAGAATCGAAAATCCAAGCAGCAACTGTATGGCGTCTTGCTAGTGCATATTCAATAATTGGAAATACTAGTATTGCTAAATCAATGATTAATAATTTAACAACAAATATTAATCCGTATTTTGAACTTTCGGGTAGTTTTGGCTCTGATATCCGCGACAAAGCTATGATTTTAGAAACTTTAATCGAATTGGGCGAAAAAGATAAAGCTTTTATGATTTTAAGAGAAATTTCTGACTTTATGAGCTCAAATAAATATGCTTCAACACAAACATCAGCTTATGCACTGTTAGCAGCAGGAAAATATATTAAAAAATGGCCAGTTGCTGATAAAATTGAATGTAGTTATAAGTTTAACGGAAAATCTTTTAACGTAAAATCTAGCAAACCACTTTATAAAATTGCTTTAAAACTTAACGAAGATGATGAAAACTTATTTGAAATGGATAAAACTGGCGAAACTTCTTATTTTATAAAAATTGTTAGAAAAGGAATACCTGAACATGGAGATGAAACAGCTGCAATGTCTAATATTAGAATGAATCTTACTTATACTAGCTTAAGTGGCAACCCAATAAATATTAGCAAAATTCCGCAAGGAACAGATTTTATTGCGACTATAAGCATTTCTAACATTTCAAATTTATCTTCTTTGGCTAATGTTGCTATATCTCAAGTTTTTCCATCTGGTTGGGAAATAATAAATTCAAGAATGTTTACAACTCAACTTGGAAACGATTCGTATTACACTTATCAAGATATTAGAGATGATAAAGTTTTGACTTATACAAACTTATACGGAAAAAATGTTTATACCTATCGAATTATGCTAACTGCTACTTACGAAGGAAAATTTTACTTACCCGCAACGCTTTGCGAAACTATGTACGATGATTCAAATTATGCCAGAACAAAAGGACAATGGGTTGAAGTAAGTCAATAAAGCTTAAAGGCAAATCTTGCAAGGGGATTGGATAAATTGCCAATCCCCTATTTAAAGAATAGCAAAACGACTTTATAAATTTTACAAATTTTATTAAGTTTAAAACTAATTTTACTATTTTTGGCAAATGAAAAATACTTTTTTGCGACTTGCGCTTATAATACCTTTTTGCTTCTTTTTCATCGGCATATTATTGCAAATTAGTTTAGGAAATTTTCCCTTAGAAAGTTTTAAATTTCCTATTAATTTAATTGTTTTTATTGAATTATTCGTTGTAATAATTTTATTGTATTATTTATTTAAAAACAAAAAAATAATTAAATTCTTAGCCTCTGGACAGGCAGCTGTTAGCTCAATTATTTTATTTTCTGTTATGGTCATAATAATGGTTAGCATACCTCAAGAACATACACATAATAAAATTATTAAAGCTCTTGGTTTTAACAATGTGATTTTTACTTGGGCTTATGCTTTTGCCTCGTTTTATCTTTTGTTAAGTCTTGGCTTAGCCACTTTACGCAGGCTCTTCCCTATTACTACGCGAAATATATTTTTTTATATAAATCATTTTGGTTTTTGGTTAGTTATTGCTGCTGGAAGTTTGGGGCAAGCCGACAAGCAAAAATTAACCCTTTACGTGCCCGAACAAGATTTAGTTTGGTACGCCTATGATGATGAAAATAATTATATAGAGCCTGATTTTGCAATAAAATTGGATAGTTTTTGCATAAAATATTATCCTCCAAAACTAGCAATAGTTGATGTTTATGGTAATATGCTAAAAGCTAAAGAATTTCAGCCAAAAGAGCTTATTAAAGGCGAAACAATTAAATATAAATCCTTTAATATCAAAGTTTTGGACATTTATGAAAATGCGATTGCAGCAAAAGATACTGTACTTTTTGTAAAAGGGCTACCCGAAAATACGATAGTGGCAAAACTATCCATAAATAATCAAATACACTATATCCAAAATGGTACAAGTTTTTACAGTGCTATTTTAGCAAAAATTTCTTCAAAAGAAAGATTAGCTATGCTAAGTCCTGAACCAAGTTATTTCGGCTCATATATAAGTTTATTTACAAAAACAGGAATTAAAAACGAAAAACATTTAATAGAAGTAAATAAGCCCTTGATAATGAAATCGTGGACGATTTACCAAACTTCATATTTTAAAGCTGAAAACTATGAGAATGAAACTTATGTTTCTGTATTTACTGCTGTTTACGACCCTTGGCTAAAAATTGTTTATATTGGTTTAATTATGTTATTTATTGGGGCTATTTATTTAATTTTTAGTCGACAAACTTTAAATAAAAATTTAGAATGATTTGGAAATTATTACATATTACATTTATATTTTTTGCTTTATTTTGGCTTATTGGCTCAATCTTACTTTTGTTTTATAAAAACCAGCCTAAAGCTATTAAAATATCGAGTATTTTACCTGTTTTTTCAAATGTTTTATTGGCTGTTTTTATTGCTTTTTTATGGAATGAATTAGAAAGGCCACCTTTAAAAACAATGTCTGAAACAAGACTATGGTATTCAATGTTTGTTTCGTTAATAACATGGATTATTTTTATAAAAACAAAATCAAAACCTCTTTATTTATTAGGTTTTATTATGTCTTCTGTGTTTTTATTGGTTGACATTATTCATCCCGAATATCAAACCAAAAACTTAATGCCGGCTTTACAAAGTCCTTGGTTTATCCCTCATGTTGTAATTTATATGATTTCTTACGCAGTTTTTGCGGCAGCAAGCCTTACTATTTTTATTGGCGTTTACAATACTTATAAAACTGGCGAAATTGATAAAAAAAGTATTAATTTTTCAATGAATTTAGTTTATCCTGGTTTTGCTCTTTTAAGTTTAGGTTTGATTATGGGTGCTGTTTGGGCAAAAATTGCTTGGGGCGACTATTGGTCTTGGGATGTTAAAGAAACATGGGCTTTGTTAACTTGGCTTTTTTATCTTTTGTGCATTCATTTACATTTCTCCTTCCCCCAGAAACAAAAGTTATTGATGTTTTTACTTGCTTTTTCTTTCCTAGTGTTAATAATTACATGGATGGGCATTCAATATTTTCCTGGTGGCGTTAGCAGCATTCATGTGTACGGGCAATAATTTGCTAAGTTTGTAAAGAATGATTTAGATTTGTTAAAAACAAACAGGGTTTTGCCTTCGATAAGTTAGAGATATTCAACTATATAGTTATAAGTAATTTTTAAGAATTTGTTTATACACTTCTTCATCATTATTACTAAAAACACAAAAAATTACTTGCGTAGGAAATACATTATTTTTCAAAAATGCAATTGTTTCGCTAACAGCAATTTTTGTTGCATCCTCAATAGGGAAAGAATAAATTCCAGTCGAAATTGCAGGGAAAGCAATTGTATGTAATTTATTTTCTTTAGCAAGCTCTAAAGAATTTTTATATGCAGATGATAAAAGTTCAGCTTCATTATTTTTACCTCCACGCCAAATTGGTCCAACAGTGTGAATAACAAGCTTAGCAGATAAATTATAGCCTTTAGTAATTTTTGCCTGACCTGTTTCACAATACTTTAAACCACGACATACTTCTAATAGTTTTGGTCCCGCAGCTCTATGAATAGCTCCATCTACGCCCCCGCCACCTAATAATTTATTATTAGCTGCATTTACGATGACATCGACTTGCAATTTGGTGATATCTCCTTTAAAAATGCTTATTCTTGTTTTCATCATCAGTATTTATAGATTTAAAAGAAAAATATCTTTGAACAAAATATGAGTAAGCTACTACTATGCAAGTTGTAATAACTTTTGAAAAAGTTGGCCAAAAATTAAAAAATTCAACAAAAAGTTTTAATAATACATAATTCAAAATAATTGCTCCCGTTACGCTCAATCCATATCTAAGCAGTTGTTTACGACCTCTCAGTACTGATTGAGTGAAAGTTACATATTTTGCCAATAAAAAGCCTGTTGTGAAAGTAATTGGAAAGACAAAAATAAAAGCAGCAATATGTGGTGTAAATGTTATTAAGTGTAAGTCTAGGTTTTGTTTTTGAAAAACAAAATTGTAAAAAATAAAATATAAAAATATGTCAAAAAAAGTATTTAAGCCACCAGTAATCGCATATCTAAATGTTACTTGCGAAAAGTATTTTTCGAAAGGTTTATACAACCAATCGGCAAGTAAAATTATTAGTTTACGGACAAGTCTTAGAATAAATAACATACATACATTTTGCCACAAAAATAGAAAATAATAAAACTATTTAAAAATAGTTTATACTAAAACTTTTCCTTTCATTTCGGCAGGTTGCGGAAGGTTCATAATTTTTAATATTGTTGGAGCAAGGTCGGCAAGTACGCCGTTTTCAATTTTATCAAATTTTGTGTTTATTAAAATACATGGAACAGGGTTTAAAGAATGTGCTGTATTAGGCGTTCCATCGGGGTTTAAAGCATAATCTGCATTTCCATGATCGGCAATTATCATTATTGCATAATCTTTTTTCAAAGCAGAATTTACCACCTCTCCCATTGCAATATCGACAGTTTCTACAGCTTTTATTATTGCGTGATAATTTCCTGTATGCCCGACCATATCACAATTTGCAAAATTTACAACAATTAAATCATGTTTTTCTTTATTAATTTCTGTAATTAAAGCAGTTTTCACTTCGTTTGCACTCATTTCGGGTTGTAAATCGTAAGTAGCAACTTTTGGCGATGGGATTAACAATCTGGTTTCGTTTTTAAACTCTTCTTCTCTACCGCCGCTAAAAAAGAAAGTTACATGAGCATATTTTTCAGTTTCTGCAATACGTAGTTGAGTTAGATTATTTTTTGCTACTATTTCGCCTAAGGTATTGTTAAGATTATCCTTTTCGTAAATGATATTTATGCCCTTAAAGCTTTCGTCGTAGCGAGTCATGGTAAAATATTCTAAATCAATAGTTTCCATACCATATTCTGGCATATTTGTTTGCGTAAGAACTCTGGTAATTTGACGTAATCTATCAGTTCTAAAATTAAAACAAATAATGACATCACCCTCTTTTATAGTACTAATAGGATTTTCATTTTCGTCAATCATTACAATAGGTTTAATAAACTCATCTGTAATACCATTATCGTAAGATTTTTGCATTGATTGCAAAATATCTTTTGATTTTTCGCCAAGTCCGTGCAACATTAAATCATAAGCTTCTTTTATTCTTTCCCATCTTTTATCTCTATCCATTGTATAGTAACGCCCAACTAAACTTGCAAGTTTTACTTTTGAAGTATTAAGAGCTTCTGTTACTTTTTTTAAGAAAGTAATTCCACTTTTTGGGTCTGTATCTCTACCGTCTGTAAGAGCGTGAATAAAAGTTTTATCATGTCCTAACTCGTCAGATAGTTTTACTAAAGCAAGCAAATGATCTTCGGTAGAATGTACTCCTCCATTCGAGACCAAGCCTAAAAGATGAACTTGTTTATTATTTTCTTTAGCGTAATTAAAAGCTTTTAGCAAAATTGGATTTTTATAAAAATTACCGTTTTCAATTTCTTTATTAATTTTTACAAGATCTTGATATACAATACGTCCTGCACCAATGTTGAGATGTCCAACTTCGGAGTTTCCCATTTGTCCTTCAGGCAAACCAACATTTTCTCCAGATGTTAAAAGCTCGGAATTTGGATAATTTTTGATAAAATTATCATAATTAATCGTATTAGCATTACTAATTGCATCAGATTTTTGCCCATTGCCTTTACCCCAGCCGTCTAAAATCATGAGTAAAAATTTCTTTTGTGGAGACATTTTCTAAATTTTTATATTTTTATTTGTATTAAACAATAATTACATTCAATAGTTTTGTGAGAGGCAAAAATATAGAAAAATTTCTTTTTTGAAAATATAATTAAAGATAATGCTGTTAAAGATTTCTTCATTAACATTTCTATTAAGCCCAAAGCTCAGGCTAAGATTTTAATTTTCTTCCATTTTTCGCTTTTAAACCTAAAATACATAAGTGAACTAAATAAAAGGAAAGATAAAACTATGAAAAGCCAGCTCCATTCAATTGAAAAGTTAAAATATTTTGTAGAAAAATATAAAATTGGAATAAACAGCCAATGTGCAGTAACAGAGGCTATCATAGTAAAAAACGTATCGCCTGCTCCTCTTAAAGCACCCACAAAAGAAACCATTAAAGCCTCGCTTAAAACATAAATAGAAGCTATCATTATCATATTTTTTGCATAAGGAAGAGCTAATTCAAAAATTTCGGAATATGAATGAGGTTCAAAAATTCTGACCAGGAGTTCGGGAACTGAAATAAATAGGATAAATATTATTCCTGAATAAATTAAACCTATTCGAATAGCACTAATTGTAGCCCTATGAGCAACTTGAGGTCGGTTTGCCCCCATATATCGTCCAACAAGACTAGTAACAGCAATTTCTAATCCTAATAGTGGAATAAACGAAACTAAATCCCAATTAAACATTATTGTTGCAGCCGTGGCTTGGACTTCGCCTTGAGCATGAAAAAGTGAAATCATTACAGAAAAAGCTATGAAATTTAAAAATAATTCTAAGCCGGCCGGATAACCGTAATGAATTAATTTTCGCATAATGTTAAAATCAAATTTAAAAGATTTTAAAACCGAAAAAGCAATTCTATTTGTTTTATGAAGATACACAATGGCAAGAATTATTAGTCCGGTGCCAGAACCAGCAATACTTGCAATGGCGGCTCCTTTTATTCCATAAGCTTTGAAACCTAGGTTTCCAAAAATTAAAATATAATCAAGAAGAACATTTACAAGCATTGCAACAATAGTTGACCACATTACTACCCCAGTTTTTCCTATTCCTGAAAAATAGCAAGACATTGTATGTCGCAACAAGGCTAATACAGCCCCTAAAACCAAGACATTAAAATACTCTATCTGAAAAGCAATTTGCTCTTGCGGGATTTTCATATAATAGAAGTATTTTATCATAATTGGGCTTAGCAAAACAACAATGGGCCAAGCAATTAAACTTATAATAACAGCTTGGGTTAAAGTTTTTGAAGAATTATGTTTTTCGCCTGCTCCAAAATATTGAGCTACTAAGGCAGTTGAATAGCCTAATAAACCGACAAAGAAAAAAGTTAAAACTTGAACAGCAATTCCTCCGCCCATAACAGCGTTCATTTGTTCGGGAGAAATTTTTGCCATAAAAAACCTGTCGGTGAAAGTCATAAAGCCATCGGCAGCAGTAGAAATTATCATTGGCAAAGCAATTATCAAAACTTCTTTTATACCGCCTTGCTTATGATATCCTTTAAAATATGACTTTAAAATGTTCATTCTAAAAATTTAGAACGCAAAAGTATATTAATAAGAGTTATAGTCTTAGAAAAAACAAATAATTAATTAAATTTTAACAGAAATTACTGAAATATTGGGTCTTTTTATTTCATAAAATAAATATAAAACTCTTCTTCTCCCCTTTTGTCTATCCAATGTTTTATTTCTAGACTAGTTGCTTTTTCTATTAGCGGCGCTGTAATAAAAGGAGAAATAAGTTTATAAATTTTTTCGGATTTTAAAAGTTTTAAATCTTCCATAACTTGATTTACAGGCTTTTCGCCCTCGGCAAGCATTTTCGTTATATCTAATTGCTGACTAATAAGCATTTCGTTAAACCAAGCAGGACGAATAGTTATAAACTCTAAACTTTCGGACTCGCTAATTAAATCTTGCCCAACAATTTTGCGTAAATGATTCACTAACTCACCTGCACTCACATTTCCAATAGAAGCTGCTTGTTGAATAGTTGCAATTTTTCCAATAGTTCGTCTTAAAACAGGATTTTTTAAATTTTTAAAAGCCGGCACGTAATTAATAATATGCTCCTCTAACTCGGGATAAGCTTCAATTACTGCCAATACTCTTGATTTGGGACTAATTATTAGTTTTGTATCATTCATAAAATTTTAATTTTTGTTTATCAAATTAACAAAACTTTCAAATAAAAGTTTTAAAGAAAAAAATAGGATTTTCATTAATCTGTAAAAATCCTATTTTAAAATTATTTATAAGATAAAATTCTTTGTTCGCCTTCCAAATTTCGATAATACGAAACGTCATGCGAGACTTCTAATGTACCAAGATATTCACCATTTTCGCCTCTCATAGCAAAATATTCGATATGAATAAATTTATCGCCCATTTGAATCCAGAACGGAGCTCTTTCGGCTTTACCTGTTTTAAAATCTTCAATAATTTTATCTACTATATGCGAAGATCCCGGAGGATGACAAAGTCGCACATCTCTATTTAAAATAGCTCTATTTCTTTGAAATATCCTTTCTTTTCCTTGAGAAAAATATTTTACTTTATCGTCTTTATCAACAAAGGTCATGTCTATTGGCAAGGTATTTAACAAAGCTAAAAGCTCTTCTATTTTAAAACTACCCGAGGGCAAATTAACTACTCCGCCTGAGCTATTTATTTCGGTTAAAAAATCTTCACTTACCCAGTCAGGTTTCCAAGTTTTTGGTGGGTCATATAAACAAAAGCCAATATCTTGAGTTTGCTTACTAATTTCGTACCAGTCTTCCTCTTTTAATTTTTCTAAAGCCATTGGCAATAAAATTTCTTCATCTTTTTTGGTCATATCAACAACTCCATTAACTCCAGGTAGCATTACGATATCGACAGCAGCCAAAAACTCATCAATTTCTAAACCTGAAGTTTGCAATATGTCAATAGCTCCTTTTAATTGCTCTCTAATTTCGTCATGTTTTCCCCACATAACCTTTGGAGGACCAGTAATATTATATTTTTCTAAATATGGAAAAATTAAATACTCCTTACGCTGATACAATTTGTCCACATCATATAAACTATTATAAAATCCTCTTAATTTTAAAATAGTTTGCTCGTCAATAGCTTTTTTAAATTTTATTTCGTCAAATAGCTCTAGAATTTGAGCTGCAAGTTTTATAAGCTCTTTATTTTCATGGATAATAATATCTACAGGGTGTCCTTGTATTATCTCTTTTGAAGAAGATAAATCAATATGACCTGTCAATACGGAAGCATGAATATCGCATAATTTTAAAACTTCCTCAACAGGCAAACCCTCAGCTATTAGCTCTTCTTCCACTTCCACTACTTCGTTATATGGAACTTTGCTTAAAGTTGATGTTAATTCTTCTCCTACTTTCTCTTGATTTTCACCTTCATGAAGTTTTAGAATCAATTCTTTTAGTTTTTTCTTTCTCTCTTGAGAATTATTTATCAATTCACTCATAATATATTAATTTTAAAATTCAACATTTATTTGATAGCGTAAAGATAAATAATTTATTTAATAATATATGTTGGAAATTTTTGGTAAATGAAAGCGGTATTTTATTTTTTTACAATTTCTATTTTAGGATACTGCCCGGCAAAGCAGTAACTAATTGCAAACAAAAATACAATTATTGGAATAATTTTATATACTATCTTTTTCATTTTTATTTAAATATACAACGTTTCTGCGAATATAATAAATATTTTGAATAAATCAAAATTTAAATTAATGTAAAAAAAAAATACGTATAATAAAAATATGCTGCCCTACGAGCAGGAAGGTAGTGAGACCAATTCACCGCTGGCTGCGACTACGGTTAATCATATATTGTCCTAGGGACAAGAGGAATTTTTGACTAAAGTCGAAAATAAATCGACCGTTTACGATAGTAAATTTTCAAATAAATTACATATTGAATGTATCATTTTGCCAATTTTTAGGATTGCCGGGGGTTGTTGTGGTTGCCGGGATTATTGGGATTGTAGAGACGCGATTAATCGCGTCTCTACGGCATCCCAATCCACGTCAATCCCATCCACGGAAACATTCCCACCAACATCCTCGTCAACGTCCGTTTTTACGATATTTGAATTATTATCAACAATCAATATCCCATGAATATGATTTGGCATCACCTCAAAATCACCCAATTTTACATATTTTTCATGATTTGGAATTTTGCACCATAATATTTCGGCAATCGCCCCCAAATGCGATAATACCATTTTTCCATTATAAATTTCACCAAAATAATGTTCATGGTTTTGGGCACAAATAGTAATAAAATAAGCAACATCCCAAGCTAAAAAGCACGAATAACACGATTTTATTAGGAACAAAGAAAAAGGGAAAAGGGAAAAGGAACAAGTACACTTTCAACTTTCAACTTTCCACTTTCTATTACACACCTTTGGTGCTTATGCCGACACCCAATCCCTGTCATAGCCCTAACAGGCTATGCTAATGATTACGCTGCTTTGCAGCTTGTAGGGTGTACATTGCAGATTGTAGGGCGTACACGCAGGTACGCCCCTACAACTGCTAATGTCTAAAATTGTGAACTTGTTTGTGGATTAACCATTTCCCTTTCAACTTGTAACTTTTAACTTTCTACTTTTAACTTTCAACTGTTTTTATTCTCGGCATAATTATGATAGCCTATACAAAAACTTTATAAAGAATCATTCTAAATTTCATTTCTTAGATTTTTTTATGAAAAAACTTTTTAGATTTGCAATGTATGAAAAGAATAAAACAGTTTATAGAAAACTTTTTTCCGCCCAATAAATGGAAAGTTCCTGTAATTATAGTTTTAGGAACGTTTACAGGCGTTGTATTATATAATTTTTATGTTTCTCGTGCTTGGTCCTACCTTTCTGACGATCCAGCTACTTGCATAAACTGCCATGTAATGACAACAGAATATGCAACTTGGCAACATTCTTCGCATCGTGAACGTGCTACTTGTAATGATTGTCATGTTCCGCATGATAATATATTTCGACATTATTATTTTAAGGCTTCAGATGGCTTGCGACACTCAACAATATTTACTGCTCGAACTTATGAACAAAGTATAAGAATGCTTGCCCCAGGTAATCGAGTTGTTCAAGAAAACTGTATTAGATGTCATGGTCAGCTTACCGAAATGGTAAAAGCAAATGTTAGCTATGAAGATGCATTAGCGGGTAATGGAAAAAGGTGTTGGGATTGTCATAGAGAAGTTCCTCATGGCAGAGTAAAAAGTTTAAGCTCTACGCCATGGGTTGAAGTACCTGCGCCAAAGTCTCCAGTTCCAGATTGGCTTAGATAAATTATAAATTATTTTAAAACAAAAGTTAATATTATGAAATTTAGTTTGCGAAATTTAATAGAGAAAAAACCTTGGACAGGTTGGCTTCTTTTTTTGGGAACGACAGCCATAGTTTTTATATTAGGGATTTTGGCTGCCTCAATTATCCAAAGGCGTGCCGAAGCTACATTAATAAATATACCACTTTACGAACTTGACGAGTTTGAGCCAAGAAACGAAGTTTGGGGAAAAGCATATCCACGCGAATATGAAGGCTATAAACGCATGGCTGACACTAGTTTTAGGTCAAAATACAATGGCAGTGCGATGCGTGACGCTTTAGAAGAAGACCCACGCTTAGTAATTCTTTTTGGTGGCTACGCTTTTGCAAGAGACTATAACCAGCCACGAGGTCATATTTACGCTATTCACGACATTCACCATACTTTACGAACTGGAAGTCCTGATGAAAATACTCCTGACATGCAAAAATCCAGCTGTTGGACTTGTAAAGGACCAGATGTTCCCAGAGTAATTAATCAAATTGGTGCTGAGAAGTTTTTTGCAAGTCCTTGGTCAAATTATTTATCTGAAATTATTAATCCTATAGGTTGTGCAAACTGCCATAATCCTGAAAATATGACTTTAAAAGTTAAGCAAACTCCATTAATGGAAGCTTTTCACAGGCAAAACCTAGATGTAAATGCTACAAGTGTCAATGAACGCCGCTCTTTAGTTTGTGCACAGTGTCATGTTGAATATTATTTTAAAGGCGAATCTAGTTATGTAACTTTTCCTTGGGATAAAGGCACAAGCGTTGAAGATATAGAGGCATATTATGACTCTTATGAGTTTTACGATTGGGAACATGCTCTTAGTAAAACAAAAATGATTAAAGCTCAACATCCTGATTATGAAATCTTTAAGACAGGCATACATTATGCGCGAGGCGTCTCTTGTGCCGACTGCCACATGCCTTATACCCGCGAGGGAGCTCAAAAAGTTACTGATCACAAAATTCAAAGCCCATTAAACAATATCGAAAACTCTTGTATGGTTTGTCATCGCGAATCTAAGGAAGAATTAATTGCTAATGTTTATTCAAATCAAGACAGGGTTTATGAACAAAAAATAATTTTAGAAGATTTAATTGTTAAAGCCCATATTGAGACTGCTTATGCTATAAAGTTAGGTGCAAGTGAGGAACAATTATTAGCTATTCAAAAAAATATTAGAGCAGCTCAATGGAGGTGGGATTTTATGGCGGCTTCGCATGGCGCTAGTTTTCATTCGCCTGTAGAATGTTTAAGAATTATTTCTTCGGGAATAGAAAAAGCCTCTACTGCACGTTTAGATATTGCCAGACTTTTAGCTGATTTAGGATATAATAAACCTGTAGAAATGCCTGATTTAAGCTCAAAAGCTAAAGCTCAAGAATATTTAGGTTTAGATATGGAAAAATTAAATAACGAAAAGCAAAACTGGCTTGAAAAGATTTTGCCTATTCATCTTAAGAAAGGCGAAGAAAGACAAAACAAATTGCCAGAGCCAAAACGTATAAGTTAAAGGAGAGATATTTTGTGCGAGAAAAAGTCAAAATTATTCAAATTTTGACTTTTTTTATTAAATGTAAGGCTTATTTTCAATGCCTTGAGGAATAAACTTACTGTCGGGAATGGTGCCAAGGATATTGCAATTCATGATGTTTTTGTTGTTTTCTTTGCTTTTCGGTTCTTTTTGGACATTTTTTGTCTTTTTTTGTGTAAACTTATTTTAGGACAATAAAGGAAGGCTATATTTTGTTGTTTTTGTCATATTGCCGTTAGCATCATATTCGTAATTATTATAAACTCTGTCTAATGCAAAGTTAAATGAAAAATTATCATTTTCCAAAACTTTATTGTTATTATATTCATAATTATTAAAACCGGTAGTACTAGGCAATAAAAACGGAGGGTTGGCATTGTTATTTGTTGTTATATGCTTTTTTTCTAAAATTCTTCCGTTTGGAGAGTATTGCATTTGAGTAGTTTTGGTTTTGTTGATGCCATTGCCACTATGCGAATTGCTGGCGTTTGTTAGGCGGTAGATATTGTCGTATTCGATTGTCTTTTTT
The DNA here is from genome assembly GCA_964426585.1 of uncultured Bacteroidales bacterium. GTDB lineage: Bacteria > Bacteroidota > Bacteroidia > Bacteroidales > ML635J-15 > Bact-19. Next base: position 40,164 of record CAYRQZ010000008.1, read on the forward strand.
GTATTTTTTTTGGGCTTTCTTTTTTTCTTTTGGTTTTTTTTCTGTTGTTTTTAACCCCTCCCAAAACTCCAAAATGCAGATAAGCAAAGGGGTGAGAGAGAGCGGGCGACGAGGTGGCTAAAACGCAGGCGAGAAGCGGAACGCAAGCGAAAAACCAGATTGTTGATAACTTTTTTTAAAACTACCTTTTTTGACCTGAAAACTGCCTAAAAATTGGAGCTTTCAACAAAAATTTTAGGCAGTTTTTATGATTGAAAAAGTATTTTCATACGCCACCAAAGAGTAAAATCTCCGGAATTTATATTGATACTTCCTTTATGATATATTTCATTAACTAATTTTCCTTTTAGAAAATAATCGGCATGACATATATCAAATTGTTTTTTAGATAATAAAATTTTATATTCTTCTTTTTTATTATCTGATAAAATATTACACATATCATTAATAATAATATCTTTTGGATAACCTGTTTTTGTATCTAATATTACATAAATCTTAAAATTACAGTTTTCTTTTTCATACTTTTCTACAATAATATTTATAGTCGTAGTATCTATAACGTACAATAAAGCTTCATATATAACATTAGTATAATCTTCCAAACAATTATCTTTATATCCAATATCAACTTGTGATAATCCAGCACAACTATACATGTATAACAAATTAAACAATAATATTATTTTTTTCATTTTTAAAATAGTTTAATTAAAGATTTTGGACTCTGTTGCGTTGGCTGTTGATAATGGGAATTTCCATAATTATTTGTTTTGTTCCAATCCCTATAACTTTCAGCTCCTTTCATGTAACCATCTTGAAAAACTTTATCTTTGATAGTTGTTGCATTTGGCATATTTACATCCCACCCATTGGGTGATAAAAATTTATCCATTATTTCAAAATTTGGTTCCGAACCAAATCTTCCAAAGCCAGCCTGTTCTTTCATTAGAACTGTTGCTACTTTTGCTTCAAACTCAAAATTGAATGATTTTCCTGATTCATATAATGATAAATTATCATGTTGATAAGCGTGAAACATTTCTTCCATATATGTATCTGATTGAGTCATATAGCCTTCTTGTCTAAATGTTATTGTATTATCTTTTCTGCTGTATACTCCTGGTACACTAATTCCGTTGACGACAGTTCTTTCTCCAATTTTTACCTTATATACAGTTTCAGATTTTGCTAAATCATCGTACATCTTTTTAAATAAAGAACTATATTGAGAAGTTAGTTGTACTGTCGCTTGCCATTTTTCTTTTTGTGAATCCGTTAATTGACTTTCATCCCAAATCATCCCATTCGGATCAATTCTATTTATAGGATTATTTCCACAATATACGTATGAAGATTCCCATAGTCTTTTACCACTCATCGGGTCCACACTCAACCATATTCCCAACTCACTTACGTAATATCTTGCTCCAAAGTAGTCAAATCCTGTCTCAGTATCTCGTTCTTTACCCAAAAACTTATACTCGGTATCAAAGCTAGAGTTTTGTGCTTTTTGATTTGCAAAAACCTCTCCAAAAGGCAAATAGCTAAGGTGCTGCAAGGCGTTGCCGTCTTTGTCGCTTATCCAACTTGAGGAGCCGAGATGGTCGCTAAGGTAGAAGTACTGGAGGGTTTTTACTTCTTGCGAGATAAAATTACTGTTGGGGATGGAGCCAAGTATACCGCAATTCATGATGTTTTAGTTTTTTGCATTTTCATATTATTCTTTTTTATTTCTAATATTGTTGCTAATAAAATTTACTACCATACTAATTATTCATCGTCTTTTAGTGGTATTAATACTTTTACATAATGCCCCTGATTGGCTGGATTATATAAAGCATAGCAAATATTACACGGTTCTGTTTCGTATTTTTTTGCATCTCGTTTTAAAACATTAACATTTATCAAAACAAATAAATATTTTTTATAATTAAGATATTTATAAATATAATCTTTATAAAAATAATCCTTTTCGATAATCAAATTTTTGAGAACTATATGAAGCTCATTTGGATAAGTTTTTTTTATAATTGTTTTTAATTCAAATGATACAATAGGCAATATATTGTCATAAATTAACTTTTCACTACTATAAAACATATAGCAAAGAGTATCAAAAATTATATTATCCATGTCTTTTTTTTTGTAATTGATTTTTGTAAGATTTTTTTCTTCTATAACAAAACTCCTACTATTAATACATTTCACCCCTCGTCTAAAATAATAACGCTTTTGATCACCCTGCATTTTTATATTTTGTTTTATTTTTGGTCTTACAATAATTGGATTTTCCATTGTAATAATCCCTAAAACAATGACATTGTGATTATGATTATTTGCAAAAATTGTATCTGTATTCATGGCAAATAAATCAATAATTAAAAAATTACAAATAATCAGTAATGTTAACTTTAACTTCATACAAATCATTATTTATATTTTATTTTTCCATTATTCATGTTTGGATACGTACTTGTAGGTTTTCCTTCTCCGCCATTGGGGTTATGAGGATAATTATAGAGTTGAATACTTTTAGAAAAAGGTTTCCCTACACCAAAAGTATTTAATATACCACGAACATTATTTTTACCTTCTCCCCATACTCCTTTTGATAATGTTTCTGTTATAGAGTTTATGGTTAACTCTAAAGCTCTTTTTGCTTCTACTTTACTTATATTGCCTTTTTTGGCAATTAAGTCAATAAGTTGTGGTTTATTCATAGTGTCTTTTTTGTTACAAAAAATTAATTTACCAAAAAATAGAATCCTTAACTTTTACACCGTTTTCATATAAAACAATTGATGGAGCACCACCATTGTAATAGTAAAAAAATCCATGTTTGATACCCATTTGATACTCCCCTAAAAACATAATATTGCCCCTTTCGCGTTCTATTACTGCACCATTAACAACATCATCTTTAAAATAAATTACTTTGTCAGATGAAACCCATTTGGGGTTTTCTGGTATGAATTTAAAATAAAAAGCTCCTTGTTTCATTCCATTTTTATATTCGCCAGAAGCTACGATATATTCATCAATATTTTTTGTTTTCTTCGTCTTTTTCTTTTTTAAACTATATAAACAATAGTAACCATCAGGTAAATGCTCAGATAGTATGTAACTAGGAAAATGTCCGCTATTTAAGTAGCTCGAATAAGTCTTTATTTTTTTAAAATAATTTTCATCATCAAGAGAAATGTAGTATGAATTGTCGTCTAAAAACAATTTTATTGTATCTTTTGGAGTGTCATTGGTATTATTAATTTTTTGCCGTAAAAAATGATCATTGTTTTTTTTTACATTTGTTGTATCTTCTTGACAATATGCATTCTCACAAATCATTGTGATAAATAATATTAAAGTAAATTTGATTATTTTCATAATTTAACCTCCTATTCAATAACTGATTGTAAAGCCTTCCCCAAAATATTCTGCCAATTAGAATTACGAGTATCAATAACAAAAACGCCTCTGGTGTTTTTGTCATTTGGATTTTGTGGATTTTTGACATAATTATGATAAAAATTAAAACCATCTTCAAATTTGTTTCTGGAGTCAGAACTGGTTCGATTAGGATTAAAAACTTTGTCAAAATCTGCCTCGTAAAGATCGTTTTCTAATAAGCGGTTATTATTTACTTCACGAGGTGCATATCCAGGGACTACATCAACTATTCCCGACCCTTGCACTTCTGCCCCTGTAGTAAAAGATGAAGGTGGAGCCCATCCTTCAACTTTGTATTGCTCTTTGCTTGCTAGTCCTAAATAAAATGAATACGCTTCGTTAAATTGTGTTTCTGTCATGTTTTTGCCTTCTTTGCCAAGTGATTTTCTAAATTGCTGTGGAGACGAAGGCATTCCTTTATGTGTTGATGAATATATGGGATATGAGCCACTTTTGGGGTCATAACCTTGTTGAGGTTGATAATAGCCAAACGCCTTATTCTGAGTCTTAACGCTAAAATTACTTAAGTAAGATGTAACCGCTGTATTGCCTGCTTCGTTAGTTGGCACTATATCTCTCCCATCAGGGTCAATAAAAAATATCGGGTTATTTGCACAATATACATATGGCGACCAAGATGGATATTCGTCAGATAATGGGTCGGGACTTAACCACATACTTACAATATCAGGCTGCAAAGTTGCTTCTGAATACAAAGTGTCAACTTGTAAAAATGCGACAATTTGCTTGGTTTGAGTGTTAAATAAAACCGTACCAATTTGTACAATGGTGTCAAGGTCGTGAAATTCGTTGTACTTTCCATTGCTTAATGTAGCAATTTTGGGAGTATATCCATACGCTTCAAATGGATTTTGAGCGTTAGCCAACGTGACACAAAATAAAATTGTAAAAACTAAAAACAGATGTTTCATATTATTCTGATTTTGGGTTAAAGTTACTAATATTTTTGTTTTCATATTTATTCCTTTCTTCTTTTAGTGAAATTAACCATTTTTGAAGTTGTTGAGTTTTTGTAGCTTTTCTTCTGTTGTAAGGTATTCTTGGGCTATTGATGATAAGGTTTCGCCTTTCTGTATGAGATGATATATGTATTTTGTGGTATCAGCTTTTTGATAGTCTTTATTTTGTCCAAATGTTATGCTTGTATAAAAACAATATAATGTTAAAATTATGGCGATGTGATATGTTTGGGTGCGGGGCATATAATTATTGGTTTTTATTTGTTTGGCGGGAAACAAGTGCGCCCGCTGAGGGATATTATTCTATAAATACACACTGTTGGAAAAGTTCTTTTAATTTATTATATCTTTTTTTATTACTTTTTATAGTATATTTTCTGAAAAAATCTCCTACAAATGGTAAAAGACCATAAACTTTTACATTGCCATTAGGATAATACTCCCAAGACCTTTTATTGTTACATTCAAAATCTGCATTAAACCATTTTTTATTATTTTCATTAAACCATTCTGTTTTTTTCTTTTTTGTAATTTTTGAAACAACAAAAACAGAATCAATATTTTTTTCGTATTGAAAAACATCTATTTTTTTATTAATCCATTTATTTTTCCCAATACGAATGTAATCATTACGAACAAGATTAATAGAATCAATAATCTCATTTTCTATGTCTTCCCAAGAGCTATATATTGCATAACTATATATTTTCCCATTTTTCATGAATTGTTTTATATAGAAAGGAAGTAATGGACGGCATGAAATAGTATCTTCCATCATCATTATATTCATATACTTATTTGACAAACCTCTATCTCTACAAGGTAATACAAAAAGTCTATTATCCTTTCGTTTTTCATTATAAGGATTAGATTGATAAGTAGTACCTATCTCTGGATAGGTATTTTTTAATATATCTAATTTTTCTACTTCTGTTTTTGTCTTCCACGCTTCTCTACTTCCATCTGGTTTTGAACTCCATTGAAAATTACTTGTGTTTTGTGCATCATGGGCTTCTAATTCATCAAAAATGTCGTAAAGAATAGCAGACCACCCTTTTGGAGTGTTTTTAAATCCTGTTTCTCCATGTTCAAATTGAACTCCATGAGTAATTTCATGTCTTAAATTTGAAAATATTGTTTGCCCTTCCGTTCTTGTTTTTTCTGTACTTGAATAATTTATATACAATTTATTCCCATCAGTTGTAAAAGAATTATCCCCTTTATCATTATTTTTAAACACATAAGTTTCATTTGAATTTTTTAAATCTTTAAAATTTTGCCTAAAACCTGAATTAGTAAGACTTGATAGCCCAACTATAACCCTATCGCTAAATGAATTATACTTCACCGTATCCCCACTTGGGTCGTTAAAATTATTTGGATTATTGAAACATATATATTGTTTAATATTTTTTATCCATGCGTAAATTATTTGATTTTCAAATGTTATTTGAACAAAACCATTTTTTTTATATTGATAAAATAATTTAACTATAAGATGTTCTCCATCTATAAAACTTATACTTTGTGTCTTTTCATAAGGTGTCTGACAATCCATATCAGAATATAAAAAAATAGGGGTACTATAATTTTTTATATTATATTGTTTCGCTTTTTTTATTTGATCATTTAGCCATTTCGAATAAGATAACTTAGTTTTTGAAAAATTCATCCAAATATACAACATATTCATATCGAAAAACTCATTTTGATACCTTATCAACGAAAAGTACTTTATTGAATCCAAATTTTGTGTATATAATAAATCCAAAATTTGTTCAGAAAAATATAATTTATCATTAGGATATTGTAGTAAGTAATCTCCATAACCTATATGCATATAAGATTCCGTCATAGTTTCATTTGAAGAGCACTTCAGTGATAATTCAATAACTTTATTGGTATAAATATTTTTACTAAAAGTTTTTATTTTAGGGCTTAACAAGCAATATATAAAACCTCTGTTATAGTTAATAACATCATAATGATTATTCCCTTTATTTAATAAAAATGGAATGTTGTTTATTTCAACTGAATTAGGTGAAAGAGAAAGAAAAATAATATAGTAATTTTCTGTTGAATCAATTTGTACAATTTTGAATGCTTTTTTATCTATTTGAGAAAAAACGTGTAAAGAAAACAGAAAGAAAGATATACAAATAATTAAATGCTTATATATTATCTTATTTTGCATAATCTACTTCTTTAATTTTCGTTGAAGTTCCTTCAAAGTACCAGCCAACAGAAACCGCTGGCTTGCCTGTTACCTTACTTTGTTTGCCATTTATATCAAAATCATATTTGTCTAGTTTTTTAAATGGTTGCCGAGTTGCTGCATCATGAGCTTGTTGATATACAGAATTAGGAGCATTCGCATCACCTGATGAAACCCCTTTTTCAATAGATATCAAAGCTCCTGCATAGGCTTCTGTTGCTTCGTGAATACTGGTTTGTCCTGGGGTACCATAATAACTATCTATAACATCCAGATCTTTTGGATTTACTGCTTGATTAGCAATAGCAGTTTGTTCTATAACATTATTACCCATAAATGCACCACCAACAAATGGTTTTCCATTTGCATAATCAGAATTTGTTGCATTAATATTTACTATGATTTTTTCAGAATTTACTGCAGTTAAAAACATTTGCCCTTCATCAGAAATAGAATAATTCTTTTTATATGTTGCGATTAAAGTCCCGCTTTTATCCATTTTTATAGAAATACCCAATGACTTTGCACCTATTTTTACTTGCTTATAATAATGTCTTTTAGCTTCGCCTGCTATTACTATTTTCCTCCCATCCGGATCCACAAACTTTACTGGGTTATTCCCACAATAATTATACGGACTCAACCCCGGATATTTACTTGCCAATGGGTCGACACTCAACCATATTCCCAACTCACTTACGTAATATCTTGCTCCGAAGTAGTCAAATCCTGTCTCAGCATCTCGCTCTTTACCCAAAAACTTATACTCGGTATCAAAGCTAGAGTTTTGTGCTTTTTGAT
>CAYRQZ010000009.1:0-25764 GCA_964426585.1 uncultured Bacteroidales bacterium
AATAAATGGAGTCTTCAATCCGAATACTGCATCTCATGGAGACCACGAAATTATTTATTCTGTTGTAAATGGAGCCTGCTCAACAAGTGATTTTATTATTATTCATGTTGATTCCGAAGTAATTGCAACAATTACACCAGTTGGACCATTTTGTGAAAACGAAAATATTACAGTAAATCTTACTTCTGTTAGCTTAGGCGGTACTTGGTTAGGAACAGGAATTATAGACCCAATAAATGGAATATTCAATCCAAATAATGCGTCTCCTGGAGACCACGAAATCACTTATTCCATTACAAATGGTGCTTGTTCGGATACTGATACAGAAGTTATTCACGTAGACTCGGAAGTATTTGCTACTATTAGCCCAATTCCACCATTTTGCGAAACTGAAACAAGTATATTAAATTTAACAACTATTAGTTCCGGCGGAATATGGACAGGAAATGGAATTATTGACCCGGCAAACGGTTTATTTGACCCAAGCGTTGCTGGTCCTGGACAACATTATGTTAACTATTCTGTAACTAATGAAGCTTGTTCTGATACAGATACAGAAATTATCCAGATCGATGCTTTTCTTAGTGCAAATATTAATCCCGCAGGTCCATTTTGTGATAATAATATTCCTGTATTATTAAATTCATTAAACTCAGGAGGTATATGGTCAGGCTCAGGAATTGTTGACTCTTATGCCGGCTTATTTGCTCCCGAGCAAGCTGGACCAGGAGACCATACTATTGAATATTCTATTGTTAATGGAACTTGTTACGATAATCAATCAACTATTATTCATATCGATTCTTCGCCTGATGCAACAATAATTCCAGTAGAACCAATGTGCGAAACTTTTGGAAATGTTATTTTACAATCTATAAATCCCGGAGGAACATGGTCAGGAAACGGTGTAAGTGGAAATATTTTTGACCCGCAAATTGCTGGACAAGGCAATCATATTATCACATATACTTTACATAATGGCGTATGCACAGATATTAAAACAATTACTATTCACGTTGACACTATGCCTGATGTTAGCATTTTTCCAATAGGAAATTTTTGTGAAGACTCAGAAGCAGTTTATTTGCAAGCAAGTCCAAGTGGTGGAATCTGGGACGGAACAGGAATAACAAACTCAGTAACAGGCCAGTTTTACCCAGTATTTGCTGGTGAAGGAAGTCATACAATAACTTACACATTAAGTAATGGCTTATGTGCTGCTACCGATACTTATACCGTTCAAGTAGATACTTACCAAGATGCCACTATAACACCTATTATAAATATTTGTCAAAATTCAGCACCGATTACCTTACATGCAGCAACTCCAGGAGGAATATGGGCAGGGCAAGGAATTATTGATGTTGTTAATGGAATTTTAGACCCAAGCATGGTAATCCATGGGAATAATACAATGACTTATACCCTAACAAATGGAGGTTGCGTTTCCACAGATATTCATATTTATCAAGTTGATGAATTTATTAGTGCAAATATTTTAAGCCCTGATGATACTGTTTGTATTGATGATTCTCCATTCCAATTTATAACAGAAAACCCCGGAGGTATTTGGTCGGGTACGGGATTAGGAAATATATATTCTGGAACTTTTATCCCAAACCTAGCAGGTATTGGAAATCATATTATCACTTATTTTATTGATAACGGCTCTTGTACCGACACTCAACAAGTTAGTATAGAAGTTATAAATACGCCTGATGCAACAATTTTAAACGATGGGATATATTGTGAGGCAGATTCTCCAATAAGTTTATTAGCTGCAAGCCCAGGAGGAACTTGGTCAGGTGCAGGTGTAACAGCTAATGTTTTTGATCCTATCACAGCAGGACCCGGAGATCACTTAATTACTTATACAGTTTCAATAGGCTCTTGTTCAAATACTAGTAGTAAAATTTTCCATGTTGACGAATTTATTAGCGCTAATATTAATGCAATTTCTCCAATTTGCGAAAACTCTTCGCCCATTACTTTAAACGCTATAAATTCAGGAGGAACATGGTCAGGAACAGGAGTGTCAGGCAATATTTTTAATCCAAATATTGCAGGAGTTGGAAATCATACTATTACTTACTCAATTAGCAATGGCGTATGTACAGACATTCAGTCTGTAAATATTGTTGTTGATACTTATGTTAGCGTAGATATTGTTTCGGAATTATCTGTTTGTTCAAACGACTTAGCATTTATTTTGGAAGCTAATCCTTCGAGTGGAACTTGGTCGGGTGTGGGTGTTTCGGGAAATTATTTTGACCCAAATATAAGTGGTGTTGGTACATTTCCAGTAAATTATATTTATGAAAACGGTGCTTGTGTTAGTAATAATATTGTAAATATCACAGTAAATCCCTCGCCTATTGCAATAATTTCAAATTCTCAAACAACATTTTGTGAAAACAGCCCAAGTTTTGTAATAGTAGCTTCACCCCCAGGTGGTGTATTCTCCGGAACCGGGGTATCAGGCGTAATGTTTAATCCCGCAGAAGCAGGAGTAGGAAATCATGAAATTCAATATAATATTACAAATAATTTTGGTTGCTCTGATTCTGCAAATGCAATATTTACTGTAAATATAGTTCCCGACATTAACTTCTCCTTATCTGAAACCCAGATTTGTTACAATGCAGAAAATCTTAATCTTAACGCTAGCCCGAGTGGTGGCAGCTTTTCGGGAGACGGAATTATTGGTAATCAGTTCTCGCCTTCAATTGCTGGACCTGGAGAACATAATATAATTTATACATACTCAAACTCAGAAGCTTGTTCTGCATATTCAGAACAAATTATTACGGTTTCAGAACCAATAATTATAAATTTATTAGGTACAAATACAACTTGTTATTCTAAAAATAATGGAAGTATTGCCGCCGAAATTTCAGGAGGACAAGGTGAACTTAATATAAATTGGAGCACAGGAGCTAACAATACAAATAACTTAGAAAATCTTTTCGCAGGAATATATAAAATTACTGTAACCGACTCTTGGAACTGTTCTGAAAGTAACAACATAACTATTACTCAACCAGAACAATTAAATATTGATTTCTCTATTGTTGAAAATCCTTTATGTCATAACGACTCAAATGGTAATATTACTATTAACGTTACTGGTGGAACAAATCCTTATTATTATAATTGGAATGACCTAAATAATTCCACGTCTCCATCAATTCATAATTTACCATCTGGAAATTATGAAGTTATTATTACAGACTACAATTCATGCACAGGAACTGCCTCAATTAATTTAATTAACCCTGAACCGCTAAATGCTTATATTAGTTCCTTTTCTGACGTAAACTGCGGTAATGAAAATTCTGGAACTGCAAGCGTTTCAGCGACTGGTGGAACAAGTCCATATTCATATATTTGGAGTGATGCCAATAATTCAACAAGCCCAAGTATAACCGGCTTAGCAGCTGGAATATATGTGGTTAGTGTTAATGATGCAAATAATTGCTCAACAAGTGCAAGCGTTACAATTAGCAACCCGGGAGAACTAAGCATAATTGTTAATTCGCAAAATATAATTTGTTCTCATAATTTGGGAAGTGCCCAAGTAATTGTTCAAACAGGACAAGAACCATTTTCTTATCAATGGTCTACAGGGCAAAACACAGGTTATATTTCTAATTTACAAGCTGGAACTTATACCATTACTGTAACAGATGATAATAATTGCAAATCAACAGAACAAGTAATAATAAGTATTGAAGGAAGTATCAATGCAGGCATAATTCAAAATATAGAAAATATATGCTTCGGAGATTCAAATGCAGAACTTTTCGCACAATCAATTAATGCAATAGAACCCCTAAATTATCATTGGTCTAATGGCGTTAATACTGCATTAAACAATAATTTACCTGCTGGGATTTATGAAGTATTTTTAACTGACGCTTGGGGTTGCACTGGCTCTGCTACAAAAGAAGTTAAAGAAGGTGAAAAAATTAATATAACACCGACAATAACAGCTTTCGGTTGCCACGGAGACTCAAATGGCTCAATATCAATACAAATTTCAGGCGGACAAAGTCCTTACGATATTTTATGGAGTAATGGTTCTACTTCAAATTATATCACAGATTTAGCTGCAGGTAGTTATTCCGTAACAATTAATGACGCAAATTCATGTTTAACAATTGAAAGCTATAGTGTTGTTAATCCATCAGCTCCTCTATACTTAAATATATTAAAGAAAGATATTTCATGTTATGGATATTCTGACGGAGAAATTCAAATTAATGCAATAGGAGGAATGCCAGAATACACATATTTATGGGAATATAATAACAACAGTTTTACAGGATCTTCAGCCTCTAATTTAGCAAAAGGAACTTATTATATCACCGTATTAGATTCACAAAACTGCGACTTTGATACATTAGTGGTAATTGCTGAACCAAAACATATTGAATATTCATTTATTTCTGTTAACCCAAGCTGTATTGGAAACGATGATGGCTATGTTGAAGTTTCTGTAATTGGCGGATATCCACCATATAATATTAGTTGGAATAATCAAACCGCCTCAGCAGAAATTATTACAGGCTTGTCACAAGGAGTATATACATTTACTTTAACAGATAATGCTGGATGTAGTTTAGAGACAAACACAGTTTTTCTAATTGACGATAATGCTGAATGTTTAAAAATACCAAATGCTTTCTCTCCAAATGGAGACGGTATTAATGAGACTTGGATAATAGAAAATATTGAAAATTATCCTTGGGCTGTAATTCAAGTTTTTAATAGGTGGGGACAACTAATGTTTGAGGGAAAAGGAAATGCTGCACCATGGGATGGAACTTGGAATGGAAAAATTGTCCCTACTGGTGGTTATATTTATACTGTTGATTTACTAAATGGAACACGATATTGTGGAATTGTATCTGTAATACAGTAAAGCAATAAAAATATTTATTCTTTAATTTGGTCTGAAAAGTTTTAACTTAAAAGAACTTAATTCAACAGAGGCAAAATGATTTTTGTTATGATTGCATATAATCAGACGTTTTTTCTCGGGATCTTCGTATTACAGGGAAAAATATAAAGAACATTGTCAACTCATAAATATAATGTATTTGTTGTAGTAGCTTTTTTAAAAAAAACAAAATCATGTAAACAAATTTTAAATATATTTTATTAAAAAGCGACTAAGACCGTTCTAACCACTATGGGATTATTCTATTTCCTAAAAATTTATATTAAATAAGTCTGAGTTTTAAGAATTTTTAAATAAAAACTTAAAATAATAAACTTTAAGTTTATAAAGATTTCGTTTTTAAAAAATATCTTTATCTTTGACAACAAATAAAATTTAAAAATTATAGAAAATGAGTATGTTTTGTAATCAATGTCAAGAAACAGCGAAAAACACTGGCTGTACTGTAAATGGAGTTTGTGGAAAAGTTGAAAAAACTTCAAATATTCAAGATTTATTAATTTATTCTATTCAGGGTTTATCTTATTTAACTATCGAAGCACGTAACCGAGGCATTGACACAAATGCAGAAAGTAAGCACATTACAAATTGTTTATTTATGACAATTACAAATGCTAATTTCGATGATGCTATTATTATTCGTGATTTAAGAAAAAGTTTTGAGTATCGCAACAATTTAAAAACAAAAGTTTCGATTAATGAATCTCACGACTCAGTAAATTGGGAGCCAAGTAGTGATGAAGAACTATACAAAAAAGCAGAAACAATTGGTACTTTAACTTACGATGCTGACATTGATATTAGAGGTTTAAAACAATATGTTCTTTTTGGAATTAAAGGAATGGCTGCTTACGCCGAACATGCTTTTAATCTTGGTTATGAAGAACAAGACATTTATAATTTTATGGAAGAAAGCTTAGTTATGATTACTAAGAAAATTTCTCTACAAGATGCATTAAATTGGGTAATTAGAACAGGCGAGCACGGCGTAAAAGTTATGGCTCTTCTTGATAAAGCTAATACAGATACTTATGGAAATCCTGAAATTACAAATGTTAAAATTGGAGTAGGAAATAATCCTGGAATTTTGATTTCTGGACACGATTTAAAAGATTTAGAACATTTGTTAATTCAAACAGAAGGAAAAGGAATAGATATTTATACTCATAGTGAAATGCTTCCTGCAAATGCTTATCCAAAATTAAAAAAATATAAACATTTAGTTGGTAACTATGGAAATGCTTGGCATCGTCAACTTGATGAGTTTGAAAGTTTTAACGGACCTGTATTGTTCACAACTAACTGCCTTGTTCCGCCACGTAAATCAACAACATACAACGATAGAATTTTCACTACCGGAGCAACAGGAATGCCCGAATGGAAAAAAATTAACAAATTTTTACCAAACGGACAAAAAGATTTTACCGAAATTATTGAACTGGCAAAAACATGCCCTGCTCCTACTGCTATCGAAAACGGTGAAATTACAATAGGTTTTCATCACAATCAAACTTTGGCTTTAGCCGATAAAATTCTAGATGCTGTTAACTCAGGCGCAATCAAAAAAATGGTGGTTATGTCGGGTTGTGATGCTCGTCAAAAATCACGCGAATATTATACCGAGTTTGCAAAAGCTTTACCGAAAGATACTGTTATTCTTACCTCAGGTTGTGCAAAATATAGATACAACAAATTAGAACTAGGCAATATCGGTGGTATTCCAAGAGTTTTAGACGCTGGTCAATGCAACGACTCTTTCTCATGGGCTTTTGTTGCTCTTAAACTTAAAGAAGTGCTAGGCTTAGACGACATAAACAAATTGCCCATAGTTTTTAATATTGCGTGGTACGAACAAAAAGCTATTATTGTTCATTTAGCATTATTATATTTAGGAATTAAAAATACTCATGTAGGACCAACACTTCCAGCTTTCTTAACTCCTAATTTATTAAAAACTATTCAGGAAGCATTTGGGGTTCAGACAATTACAACAGTCGAAGAAGATATGAAAATTTTTGAATTAGCATAATATTAACAACTTAAAATTAAATTATTATGGAAGATGATATGATTATTTGCCATTGCATGGAGGTTTATAAAAGCGAAATAGTAAAAGCTATTAAAGAAAAAGGTTTAAAAACTGTTGAAGAAGTGGGCGAAGTTACCGACGCAGGAACTGGTTGCGGAGGTTGCCAAGATGATATTCAAGCAATACTTGATGAGATTAACGGATAAAACTCGTTTTTAATTCTAATTTTAAAAGTAGAAACTAAACTATTAATCGTTTGTTTCTACTTTTTTTTCTTAAAAAAATTTAATTAAAAAATTATGAGGTTTTTCAAAAACTTTTTCTAATTTTGCAAACGAAATTTAAATAAAAGTATAAATGGACGAAGGCCCTTATCATAGTAAAATTAATTATTAACACTACTGTAAGGTAACTTCTTGCTCCTTACAGTTCCAAAGTAAGGAGGTAAAAAAAATGGTTGAGGTAAATTACGATTTCCAAACTTATTTTGATAATAAAAACTGGAGAGGTTTAAAACAAACCCTAAACGAATTCGACAGTATTCAGATTGCAGAAATTCTCGAAGATTTAAACGAAGAAGAAGAAATTATTGTTTTCAGGCTTTTGAGTCGAGAGCAGGCAAAAGAAGTCTTCCAACTTTTATCTCAAGATAAACAAGAGGAAATAATTGACGGGATTGCTCATAATGTTCAAAATCTTTCTAACCTGCTAAATGACATTGAACCTGATGATAGAACAGCATTTTTTGAAGAACTGCCAGGGAAGGTATCGCAAAAATTAATACAATTACTTTCCCCTAAGGAAAAAGACATTACTGTTCAACTCCTTGGCTATCCCGAAGATAGTGTAGGGCGTTTGATGACACCAGAATATGTTGCTATTAAAACAAACTACACAGTAGAAAAAGCATTTAAACATATCCGAAAATTTGGGCGAGACTCCGAAACATTAAATGTTATTTATATTATTGACGACGACAGAAAACTTATTGACGATATAAAAATTAAAGAACTAATACTTGCAGAACCCGATGAAAAAGTTGCCGATCTAATCGATTCGCGATTTGTAGCCCTCAATGTTATGGACGACCAAGAAACTGCTATTAAAGCTTTTAGCGATTACGATAGAGTTGCGCTTCCTGTTATAAACGATGAAGGAATACTTTTGGGAATAGTAACTTTCGACGACATAATGGACGTAGCAGAAGAAGAGTCAACAGAAGACTTCCACAAATTCGGTTCTATACAATCGGCTATTACAAACCCCCTTAAAGAAGGTGTTTTTAGTCTTTATAAAAATAGAATTGTGTGGCTTATTGCTTTAGTGTTCATGAATGTATTCTCAGGAGCAGCAATTTCACATTTCGAGAACCTTATTCAAACAGTGGTTTCATTAGTGTTCTTTTTACCCCTTCTAATTGATAGCGCAGGAAACGCAGGCTCACAATCGGCAACTCTAATGATTAGATCATTAGCTGTCGGAGATGTAGAACTTAAAGATTGGTATAAGTTAATTTGGAAAGAACTACTTGTTTCTGTACTTCTTGGTGTTACAATGGCCGCTGCCGTATCTGTTGTAGCTAGTTTTAGGGCTCCCGATATTATCTTAGTGCTATTTATTACTATGATTCTAATTGTTATTACAGGTAGTCTCGTTGGTTTACTTTTACCTTTTATTTTTACAAAATTAAAACTCGACCCAGCAACTGCCTCAGCGCCACTAATTACTTCTATAGCCGATATTTGTGGGGTAATAATATATTTCTCGGTAGCTACCTGGATATTAGGAATTTAATTTTTTTTTATTAAATAGTTTCCTCTTTAATATATAGTTTTTAACTTTGCAATTCTATAATTTTTCATTAAATAAAATTTTTATATAAAATGGATACAAAAAACAAAGGTTTTAACACTAAATTAATTCATGCAGGCGATTACGACGACGAATTCGGCTCAGCAGTTCCACCAATTTATCAAACTTCAACTTTTAGATTTAAAAACTCTAAACACGGAGCAGATTGCTTCGCAGGAAAAGACCCTGGCTATATTTATACTAGAATTGGTAACCCAACTATTAATTCTTTCGAAGAAAAATTAGCTCAATTAGAAAACGGATATCGCGGGCTTGCATTAGCAAGCGGAATGGCAGCAGTAACTACTGTTTATATGGCTTTCTTAGCAAAAGATGCTCATATTATTAGTACCGATGCTGTGTATGGTCCTTCAAGAGCAGTTCTTGAAAGAGACTTTTCTCGCTTTGGAGTTCAGTATGATTTTGTTGACACATCAGAAATCTCAAATATCGAAAAAACAATTAAACCAAACACAAAATTGTTGTATCTCGAAACGCCAACAAATCCAACTATTGCACTCACCGATATAAAAAAAGCTTCAGAAATTGCCCATAAACACGGTATTATTGTCTGCGTTGATAATACTTTTTCCTCTCCTTATTTACAAAAACCTCTTGACTTAGGAGCTGACATTTCGCTACATTCAATTACAAAATTTATAAACGGACATGCAGACATCGTTGGCGGTGCATTAATCGCTAAAGATCCAGAAGTTTATAAAAAATTAAGACAAACAATGGTTTATATGGGAGGCAATATGGATCCTCATCAAGCTTATTTAGTTAACAGAGGATTGAAAACATTATCTCTTAGAGTAGAACGGTCTATGCAGTCAGCACAAATTATTGCTGAATATTTAGAGAAACACCCAAAAGTTGAATGGGTAAAATATCCCGGATTAAAATCTCACCCTCAACACGAACTTGCTAAACAACAAATGAGCGGATTTGGTGCAATGATTAGTTTTGGTCTAAAAGGAGGTTATTCCGCAGGCGAAAAACTTATGGATAATGTTCACCTTGCAATGTTAGCTGTTTCGCTCGGCGGAGTCGAAACTTTAATACAACATCCTGCGTCTATGACACATGCAGGACTGTCAAAAGATGCACGCGAAGCAGCTGGAATTTCTGACGGACTTGTGAGATTTTCTGTCGGAATAGAAGATTGCGAAGATATTATCGAAGACCTCGAAAATGCTTTGAAAAAAGCATAATAAATAAATTTTCTATTAGGCTGATTTTTTTATCAGCCTTTTTTAATGCAATTTTGAAAGAAAAAACAAGATGGAGAAAAAGAAAAAAACGTTAAGTTTTTGATAAACAAAAACTTAGCGTTGTATTTTGTTGTCCGACAAGGATTCGAACCTTGACAGGCAGAACCAAAATCTGCAGTGCTACCGTTACACCATCGGACAAAAGAACTTTGCGAGTGCAAAACTAATGCTTTTTGTTTAAAAACCAAAAAAATTATAAAAAAAAATTATAGCTGATTTTAATTAATTTAAAGGCTTAATTATAAACAGTTTAACTATTCATACATTCCAGTTTTCAATCTTATAATTTCTTGGTCGCTTAAAAATCTCCATCTTCCTCGTGGTAAATTCAATTTTGTTAACCCCGCAAAATAAACTCTGTCTAATCTTTTTACGTTATAACCAAAATGTTCCATAATTCTTCTTACAATACGGTTTCGTCCCGAATGTAATTCAATACCGACCTCGGTTTTAAGATTATCGACATAATTAATTGCATCTACTATAATAATTCCATCTTCGAGCTCAACCCCATTAGCTATTTCTTTTAAATGTTCTCTAGTAATAGCTTGGTCAACTTCAACATGATATATTTTTTTCTTATTATACGAAGGATGAGTTAATTTTTTTGTTAGCTCGCCATCATTTGTAAGTAAAAGAAGTCCTGTAGTGTTTCTATCCAATCGCCCAACAGGATATACCCTTTCTTTACAAGCATTTTTTATTAAATCCATTACAGTACGCCTTCCTTCAGGATCGTCTAAAGTTGTTACGTAATCTTTAGGTTTATTTAGTAAAATATAGACTTTTTTCTCAGGATTAATTTTTTCATCATTAAATTTCACCTCATCACCTGGCATAACCTTTATGCCTAACTCTGTTACAATTTTCCCATTAACAGAAACCAAGCCTGTGGTAATAAAGGTGTCTGCTTCTCTTCTAGAACAAATTCCAGCATTAGCAATGTATTTATTCAATCTTACCCCCTCTTGAATTTTCGAAGAGCTTAAATTTGAATTTGTTTTTGGACGAGGCGAAAGTCTTTTAATTTTGCTATATTTAGTATCTATCCCTTTAATTTCCTCAATATCAATATCTTTAGACTTTTTATAAGTTTTAGATTTTGAAACAGGTTTTTCAAATTTAGGTTCAGCAATTTTCTTTTTTAAATATTCGGGACCATCAAAATATTTTGACGCTTTATCATATTTTTTTCCAAAATTTTTCCCTTTTGCAGGAGCTTTTGTTTTGGATTTATCACTTTTTGCAGGCTTATTAGCCTTTTCATTTTTATAAGACATTGTTAAAAATTTATTATTAAAAACACAAAATATTAAGTTAAGGATTATCTTTCAAACAAATAGCTTTTAGAGAATATTTAAAAGCTTAATTCTATAAAAGTCGAGTATTTGTGATTGGCTTGGGAGCTTTTGTTACTAAAATTCTTGCTTGCTTTGAATCTTGATTACTAATATAATGAACAATATCTTTTGGACTTTCAATTAATGTGTCTTTTTCAAAAGCTATAGCCTCATCGCCTATATGAATAGTTGGTTTACCCTCCAAGACATAAAAGAAAACATCGACAGGAGTTTTATGGGGTTTTAATGCTTCGCCAGGTTGCAATGTTATATGCATAACCTGAGCCGAATCTTTGTCATATAATTGCCTAACATCAACTTTATGAGGCGTCTCTTTAATTTCTTCATTTTTGTAAATCCTTGAAATCATAATTATAAGTTTTAATGTATGAATATAACGATAATTTTAATTTTTTGTTTCACAATAAAGCACAATTTTATATAAAACTTTTTTAATTTCATAATTAATTTGAATCAACAGAATTTTATACTGTAAAACATTAAAAACATATATTTTACAACATTTTTAAAAGTCAATTACTAAATTATATTAGCAAATAATTTTTTTCTTTAATGGAGATTTTTTTTACACCATATTTTGCAATCTTTTTAATAATCATAATTGGCTTTTTAATTGGTGATATAAAGGTTAAAGGAATAGGATTAGATGTTTCTGCAATTTTATTTGTGGCAATGGCTTTTGGTTATTTCGGACTAAAAATTCCAACAGATTTAAAAAATATAGGCTTAATACTTTTTATTTTTACTATCGGTTTTCAATCGGGACCTTCATTTTTTGAAACTTTTAAAAAAGATGGAAAAAACCTTGTAATACTAACTGTTATAATTGTAATGTCAAGCGCACTTGTTGCCTTAGCTTGCGGTTTAATTTTTAATTTAAGCCCTGCCTTAACAGGTGGTTTATTCACAGGTGGAATTACAAGTACACCAGGATTGGCAGCAATTTCAGAAATTTCAAAATCGGGCGATGCAACTATTGGTTACGGTATAGCTTACCCTTTTGGTGTAATTGGTGTTGTACTTTTTGTTAAAATATTCCCACGACTTTTTAAAATGAATATTAAAAAAGCCGAAGAAAATTTTGACTACGAATTATCCGAAAAATATCCGAAAGTGGTAAATCGCAATTATATAGTTGAAAATCCAGAAATTATCGGAAGATCAATTTCAGAATTGAATATTAGAGAAAGTACAGGAGCTAATATTTCGAGAATTTTTCAAAACGGTATCGCTTTTACGCCTTCGCCACAAACAATTTTATACAGTGGCTCAATAATAAAGGCTGTTGGTATGGAATCAGACCTTGCTAAAATCCAAAAATTAGTTGGAAAACCAACGGATATTGGTATTGCATTAAACGAAAATTATGATGTAAGATTTATTATTGTTACAAATAAAAAGATTTTAGGAAAAACTATAAACGAACTACATTTACAAAGTAAATATAATATAATAATAACAAGAATTAGACGTGGAGGAGTAGATTTTTCGGTTAGTTCGAATTTAAAACTTCAATTTGGCGACAAAATAAAAGTTGCTGGAACTAAAGAAGATATTAATAATTTAACAACTGTACTTGGAAACGAAGCTAGTAAGGTTCACGAGGCTAATTACATTCCTGTTGCTATTGGAATTGTTTTAGGAGTTTTATTAGGACAATTAAACCTTAAAATTGGAAAATTTGACTTTTCGTTAGGTCTAACTGGTGGGGTTATTACTATGGCAATTATTTTAGCAAGAATAAGAAAAATTGGACCCGTGGTATTTTCATTAACCACTGCTGCAAATCAAATTTTAAGGCAAATAGGATTAATTTTATTTTTAATAGGCGTAGGAACAGAAGCTGGTTCAGGAATTATTGGAATGTTAAAAACAGACGGATTAATATTGTTTTTATCAGGGATATTGATAACAATGGTTCCAATGGTTTTGGGTGTATTTGTTGCTAAATATTTCTTAAAACTTGATGTTTTACAGTTGCTAGGTGGAATTACAGGGGGGATGACTAGTACTCCTGGTTTAGCTGCTGCAAGTTCAATGACAAAAACAAATGCTCCAGGAATTGCCTACGCAACAATATACCCTATAGGGATGATTGCAGTTATTGTTTGTGTGCAAATAATATTCTGGATAATGTCGTAAAAAAAACAATTAAGGAAGACTGATTTTATTAATATCATCAATCCATTTTCTTTTTTCTTTATTAAATCTTTCCATATTAGCAGAATCAACGGGCTCGGCAGGAGGCGGAATAAATTTCAATGGGTCTATTTTCCTGCCATTTTCATGTATTTCGTAATGTAAATGAGGACCTGTAGACCAACCTGTGCTTCCGACATATCCAATAATATCGCCTTGGTTTACTCTGTCCCCAACTTTAAATTGTCCAAACTTTGAAAAGTGCATATAAACAGTTGTGTAAATGCTATTGTGGCGAATAGCAACATAATTGCCTGCTCCTGTTTGAAAAGCTCTTGTTACTACAGTGCCGTCAGAAGCAGCATATACAGGAGTACCGGTTGGTGCAGAAAAATCAACAGCTAAATGTTCTCTAACAACATGATGTATAGGATGCATACGGGCATTCGAATAACGCGAACTTATATGAGTAAATTCTAGTGGCGCAGGTAAAAAAGTTTTACGCATACTATTCCCTAAAGTGTCATAAAAACAAGTTACAGAATCTATTGTAAATGGAATAGCCCACAATTCTTTACCTCCATGATAAAATACGCCTGCTTTAATTTCACCTAAACCTACCCTTGTATCATTAATGTAATATTCACTATAAATTACTTTAAACCAATCTTGTTTTTGTAATGAATAAAAATCAACTGTCCAGGCAAAAGTTTGAGATAAAGCCAAAGCTAAATCCCATGGTTTACCATTATCAATCATTGTTTGCCATAATGAAGTCTCAATAATACCAGTAGCGCTGAGCGTCAATGTGTCGACCGGTTTAGTAAACCTTTCAATAATTACAGTATCATCTTGACTGAAAATATATCTTGTATATCTGAGCTTCGATGTTTCATATACAAATATCTTAGCCTGTGGAACTTCATTAATAATAGTATCATAAAATATTGTATAAGGATTGCCTACATTTATTAATGTTGTCCTAAAAGTATCGCTAGACATTTTAACTATTTTATCTATTTGCTGTGAACTAACTCCATATTTGTTGAGAATAGTTCCTAAATAATCACCAGTTCTAACAGTGTCTTCAATTAAATTCCAACCAATAAGCGATATTCCATATTTTTCAGGTATAACTTCTACTATCTCTTGTTCAGAAATTTTAGAATCTTCTTTTTTATTCTTAAAAATATAAAAGAAAACAATAAATAAGGCTATTAAAACTAGGCTTAAAACTATAATTAAACGCTTTTTTATCATCATTTAAATTTTAAGCTGACTAAAATACAAATTATTTTTAAAAATAAAGCTTATTACTTCTTTATTTTATGCTAATGTTATTAATTAAATTAATAATTTTAGGCTCCCAGTTAGCAAGGGAGTACTTTTCTTCAATAGTTTTTTTTCCTTGTTTTCCAATGCTTTTTCTTAATTCAGGGCTTTCAATTAATTTACATAAAGCCTCTAACCATTGATTTTCATTATCAGCTAGAAAACCATTAATTTCATTTTCAATAATTTGAGTATTTACACCCACAGGCGACATAATAACAGGAATTTCCAAACCCATACACTGAATACCTTTAAACCCACATTTTCCTTTTGACCACATATCATCAGGTAAGGGCATTATTCCGATATCAAACTCGCATAAATCGGAAATTTCATTTTCTTTACTCCATTGGACAATTTTAACATCTATATCCCTCTCCCATTTATTGGTATTAACAATAATTTTAAAATACACCAAATCTTTATATTTTGCTTTTATTTTTTTTAACACGGGAATAATAGTGTCAAAATGTTTTAATGTTGTTGTTGTGCCAGTCCAACCGATACAAATCTTTTCTTTATTTTTTTGGCAATAGTTAAAATTATGATAATTTAAATTAATTGTTGTAGGAAGAATAAAAACATTTGGATTAAATGGTTTTGCATATTCAGCTAAATATTCATTTCCAACTGTTACTAAACTAGAAAGTTGGCAAATCTTTGCAGTTTTTTGCGGGCTTTTTAACCAAGATAAATTTTTATTTCCATCGCTTGTGTCATTTAGCCAAATAGAATCATCAAAATCAAAAATAATAGGAACTCCAGTTTTCGCAAATTTTCTTTCAAAATAGGTAGTCCCAAGCATAAATGCCTCACGATAAATAAAAATTATATCAAAATCTTTGGCTATCTTTATATCATGTAATCTATGAAAAAAACTTTTAGCCAAAATCCTAAATTTTGACAAATATTTCCCTTTAGAATAAAATATTTTATCGTCTTTTTCATTAATAATATTTGAAAACACTATTTCATAACCATTTTTTTCTAAAGCTGGGATAAAGAGCTCAAATCGAAATCTTTGACCAGGTGATCTATCACGACGATGTTGAACTATTGCCAAAATTTTTTTCATTCCCGACTTATTTTTTGATAAATATTATCATATTTTTCGATGCCCAAATTTAAAGAAAAAAGGTTTTCTGCAACACTTCTCAAACTAGCTTTATCAATTTTACGAATGTTATCAATATTTTCTACAGCATGTTCAAAATTTTGTACGTCCATTTTAGAAATTAAAATCCCAATATTATTTTCAGAAATAAATTTATCAATATCACCAACATTAGAGTTACAAATAATAGGAATTCCTAAACCAAGTATCTCGGCTAATTTTGTTGGAGAAGAAGCTTTTTTGGAAAATACAGGTTTAATAAAAAATATTGAAGCCATAGAAAGTGATAATATTTCAGGAATATCCTCTCTATCAGCGGGTTTAATTATAATATCTTCTGTTTTTATGCCTTTTTCGGCTACTTTTAATAAAATTTGATTAGCATTATCGTGAGTTATAAAAAGGAATTTTGAATTTTCATACTTCAACTTTAACACTTTAAAAAAATCTAACATTTCATCTAATAGATACCAAGTTCCAACAGAACCTAAATAAGATAAAACAAAATCGTTTTCACTTAGAGCTAACTCTTTGCGAAATTTTTCAATTTTACTCGAATCCAGTTTATGATAATTAAAATGCTCTAAATCAGCACAACAAGGAATTACCTCGATAGGAATATCCTGAAAATTAAATTTATTTTGTATTATTTCTTTTCCTGCATAAGTAAGGCTTACAGTGTAATCAGCTTTTGAAAAAAATTCTTTTTCTTTTCGTTTAAAATATTTATAAACAAATTTAAAAATAAGGTTTGATTGTTTCCATAAGTTTCCGTCAACTCTTTCGTCGGCATAAAATCCACGCATGTCGAACAGAAATTTTGTATTAAAATTTTTTTTCAGTTTTAAGCCAACAAAAGCAGCAATATAAGAGCGACAATGAACAATATCAAAATTAAATTTTCGATAAAGGCTTTTAGCTTTTTTATTTAAGGTATAAATATCTTTAATAGTAGAAATAACAGCTGGTTTTTTAGTATATTTAATATAATGCCACGAAATATCATATTGTTTCAACAAATTTAAAATATGCTCATTTCTTTGATTAAAGGTTTCACTTTTTTCTGCGGATAATATATGTATTTTATAGCCTTTTGCCGATAAACCTATTAAATAAGGAATTACTTGCGATTGGCCTAAAGGGTCAGTCATGCCATCATAAGAAACATATAAAATACTTTTCATTTTTAATATTTAAAAAATGCATATTTTATTTACAAAAATAGTTATTATAATAATATTACAAAATAAAAAAGGCTGCCTCAACGACAGCCTTTATAATAAATCTATATTATTTTTAAAAATATTTAGCTCTTAAATCTTCTATATTAGACATTTTTTCTAATGCTTCGAAAATTTTATATACTTGAGAAGAATAATTACGCATTAAAGCAAGTTGCTCGGCAGAAAAATCTGTTTTTTGAGGAGCTTGAGTTTTATTTATAACTTTAATAACGTAGACCCCATTATTTCCTTTAATAGGAGCAGAAATCTTGTTTGGTTCGCTAACAAAAGCTACTGCATTCAAATTTGGTTCAATACCTAAACCAGGAACAGAAAAAGCTGAAAAGCTTAAATTTCTTACAGTATCAAAATCAACATTATATTTAGTGGCAATGTTTTGAATATCAAGTTTTTTTGACAAATCATCATTTAACTCAGCTATAAGCTTATCAGATTTTTTATTTTTCAAAACAATAGGTTGAATTTGCTCTTTAACATTTTCGAACGGCATTAAACCTTTTTCGCGAATGCCAGTAATTTTAGCAACAATAAACTTATCGGGGAAATTAAATACGCTAGAAACATCGCCAATCTTTCTGTCAGCATCGTAAACCCAACGCACAATTTCGCGTGCGTTTTCAATACCACTAATTTTATTATCTAAATCGTTAAGATTTTCGGCAATTCTTTTATTAAGTTTACTATTAATAATAGCTTTATCAAAACTTTCAGCACTACTATTATCAGCAGCAAAATTAGAAGCATCTGCAAAATATTTATTAGCAGTTCTATCTGAAAATCTAATTTCTTTATAAATTGAAGCTAAGGCAATTTTTCTTTTTGGGCTAGTTTGGTCAGTAATTTTAATAATATGAACGCCAAATTGAGTTTCGACAGTAAGTAAATCGCCTTTTTTACCTGTAAAGCAAGCTTCATTAAATTCGGGAACCATCATTCCGTCAGCAAACCAGTCAAGATCTCCGCCATTCATTGCCGAACCAGTGTCTTCGGAGTTTGAAGTAGCTATTAAAGCAAAATCAGTACCTGCTTTAATTTGATTAAGTAAATCTTCAGCTTTTGTTCTACAAGCCTCAATGCTAATACTATCATTAGGTCTAATTAAAATATGGCTTGCCTTAACTGAATCGGGACGATTAACAACCTCATCAATTCTAGCAAAATAGTAATAATTACCTAAGGAAATTATATTGGAAACAGTACCTAATTCCGAATTAAAAAATCCCTCAGGCAAGCCAAAAGGCAACATATTTTCTGTTAAGAAAGTTTTATTATCAACATGGTCTGAATAACGATTTGCAAATTCTGCATACCCGTTTTCTAAGGCATTAAATTCAGAATATAAATCATTAATTTCTTTGAAAATAGACAAACTATCTTCGGCAGATGGCACAACGTTAAAAACAACATAATCAATATCTCTTCCGCGTTTATCTGCCATAAACATAAAATTATGTTCATCATAATACTTTTTCATATCTTCGTCAGAAATTTTAATTTCTTCGTCTGGGATATATTTATAAGGCAGGTTTACATATTCAAAATCAAAAGTACTGTTTTTTTCGTTATAATCAAGTTCAGCTAATTTGGAAGGGACATAAAATCCCTTAACAATCATTGCGTTATATTTTACTGTTAGTCTTTCTTTTCTAATAATTTTTTTCCAGTAATCTGCAATAACAGAATAATATGGATCATCATTAGATTTCTCAAAAAAGTTCTTTACCTGTGCTGTATCTAACTGTCCTGTTTGAGGGTTTGTGAAATTTTGTATAATGATTGAGTGCAAATTGGAGCCAAAAAGTAAATCTTCAAGTTCTGCATCACTAACTGCTAGTCCAACTTCTTCATAATAAGGTTCTACCAAGTAGCGTTGTAAAATATCATTCCACGACTGTGTTCTAATACTTTCTTCTTCGTCTGCATCTAGACTACTTTTTTGTTGAGCGACTAAAAGAAAATGACGATGCTCTTCCGACTGGTCTATAAATTCTTTATAATCAACACGTTTGCCATTGATTTTGGCTATGCTTGTATCTTGTTTATTAAACAAACTCTGAAAAGTGCTTGGATCAATAATAAACAAAAATAAAGCAACACCTACGAAAATAATCACCAATATTCCCGCTCTGTTTCTAATCTTCTGTAATATTGCCATTACTATTAAATTTATTAAAATTTATAAAATTAAATCTCTAATTATTTTTAGGCTGCGAATATAATAAAATATTATTATTTACTAACACGTTAATTAAAAATAATTAAAATACTATTTTTGTAAAAAATTTTTATTGTGAGTAATTTAATAATTGATTCTGGAAATACAATTATAAAAATCAGAATTTATGATAAACAAAATATTGTAAAAGCTGAAAACTTTACAGACTGGAAGTCTGCGCTTAGGTCAATAAAAAACTTTTCTAAAAATATTAACATCACTAATTGTATATTATCTAATGTAAGAGAAGAAAATGATGAGTTTAATAAATTTTTAGGTTCAAATTTTAATACTGTTTTTTTTTCGCATACAAATATTTTGCCGATAAAATTAAAATATCAAACTCCCGACACCTTAGGAAAAGACAGATTAGCAGCGGTTTGTGGGGCTTCGGTTCTTTTTCCCAAACAAAACGTTTTAATTATAGATGCAGGCACAGCTATTACCTACGATATATTAGAAAAAGGCGAAAATTATCTTGGCGGAAATATTAGTCCAGGAATCCAAATAAGGTTCAAATCTTTAAATGCTTTTACAAAAAAATTACCTTTAATTAATATAAGTCCAGACGACAATAAACTTTACGGAACAAACACTGAACAAGCTATTAGATATGGCGTTCAGAATGGAGTTTTGTACGAAATTAATGCCGTCATAGAAGAATATAAACATAAATTTTCAGAGTTAAATATAATTTTTACGGGAGGCGATAGCTTTTTCTTTGAAAAGTTATTAAAATTTCCCATTTTTGCAGAATTAAATTTAACATCAATTGGGTTAAATAAAATTTTAGAATTAAATGTATAAAACATTCGTTTTAACGCTAATTATTATTAGCCTATCAACTTTCGCTTTTTCGCAAGGCAGAGTTGGTTCTCCTTACACACGGTACGGTGTCGGAGATGTAAATCAAAATAGCTTAGTAAGAAACAACGCTATGGGTCGAACTAGCTATACTCTTCCAAATAATTTTGGGATTAATTTTATTAACCCCGCACTTATTAGTCAAATTGATAGCTTAACATTTATTTTTGATTTTGGTTTTAATGGCGGAATGCGTTCTTACTCAATAACAAACTCTAACAATAGTTATGTTAATTCCGACTTTCAACTTTCGCATTTGTTATTTGGCTTTTCGATAAACAAGTGGTGGAAAACTAGCGCTGGTTTTTTGCCTTATAGTAATGTTGGATATAATATTTCTTCGCATGATTCTACATTAAATGTTGCAAAAGATTTTCTTTTTGCCGGTAATGGAGGAATTAATCAAGTAATGTGGGGAAATGCTTTCTCACCTTTTAAAAATTTTAATATCGGCTTTAACGCTTATTATTATTTTGGAAAAATAAATATATCAAATGCCATTAGTTTTGATGACGATTCGGGTTCTTTTTTAAATGTTATAGAACGAAATAGTATAAAAATTAACGATTTTAGCTTCGACGCAGGAATAAATTATGTTATACAAATTAATCCAGAAAATGAAATTAGCATTGCCGGAATATACGGATACAACTCGGCTTTAAATGCAGAAAGAAATACTTATGTATTTAACACTTTAAGTACTGGAAGTTCTGCTATTACTGACACTATTTTTAGTTCAATAAGCGAAAAAGGTAAAATTAGCCTTCCTCAGAAATATGGGTTCGGAATAGGTTATAATAAAAATAATAAACTTTTTATCGGCGCTGATTACACAATTCAAAATTGGAGTAATGCACAATATTTTGAAAGAAGCGATAATTTACCTAATAACTCATTTTTATCAATAGGCACTGAATATACTCCCTCTGGAAGAGGTAAATTGTTTCATAAATACTGGCAAGGCGTTAGTTATAGAGCTGGATTTTATTCAAACAATAATTACATAAAGCTAACTAGCTCAACAACAGCTATTTCAGATTTTGGCATAAGTTTTGGATTAGGATTTCCAATGAAACGTTCTAAGACATCATTTAATGTATCGCTTCAATTAGGACAAAGAGGCAGTTTAGAAAATAATTTAATTAAAGAGAATTATTTTATTTTTGGACTTAGTTTTAATTTAGCTGATACTTGGTTTATAAAGAGCAAATTTGATTAAACTATTATAAAGGTTTTATTATGAAAACAAATGTATTTTTTATCGGACTTATTTTAGCAATGTTTTTAAACATTAGCTTAGTGGCACAAGAAGGTAATTATGGGGACGACCCTGAAAATTGCAGAATAAATTTATCAACTTATACTGAATTTTTTAATCAAAAAAACTATCACGATGCTATGCCCTCTTGGAGATGGTGCTTTTTGAACTGCCCCGAAGCCACAAGGAATATTTATATTCATGGAACTACTATCATCGAAAGCTTTATTGCACTTCAAACCGAAGACGAAGCTAAAGAAGCTTATATAGATACTTTAATGATGGTTTTTGACAATCGTATTAAGTATTTCGACCAAGAGGCTTTAGTTCTTGGACGCAAAGGTATTTCTATGCTTAAATATAGGCCCGACAAAGTTTTTGACGCATATAAGGTTTTAAAAAGAGCTTTTGACTTAGGAGGAAATAGTTCTGAATATTTTGTCTTTCAATATTTAATGCAAACTTCTGTGATATTATATGGTTCTGAACAACTTAATAAAGAAAATATATTATCAAATTATTCAGACCTTAGCGAAGCAATTAATTATCAAATTGCTAACGAAACAAATGAGTCGAAACAAGCTAAACTTATTGAAACAGCAAGTAATATTGAAGAGCTATTCGTAAATAGTGGAGTTGCTGATTGCGATGCAATAATAAGTTTATTCGGACCTAAATACGAAGAAGACCCTGAAAATATTAATTTAGCAAGAAAAATCCTTGACCTATTAAATATGGGGAATTCCGACAATTGCAAATTATCAGACTTATATTTAAAATGTGCAGTTGCTGTTTATGAATCAGAAAAAACCTCAAATTCGGCTCATTCAATTGCACAAGGTTATTTCAAACGTGGAGAAGGTTCTAGGGCTGAAAAATATTATGAAGAGGCTATATCTTTAGAAAGTAATCAGCTTAAAAAAGCTGATATGTATTATGAACTTGCTTTATTATACTATGGTAATTTTAAAAATTACTCAAAATCTAGACAAGCAGCTAGAAACGCATTAGCTAGCAACCCGAATTATGGGAAAGCCTATATTTTAATTGGGAAACTTTATGCTGCTGGCGGTTCTTGTGGCGAAACTCTCGTTGAGAAAAAATCTTTAAATTGCTTAATAGTTGACCAATTTGTTAAAGCAAAAAACGTTGACCCTTCCGTTGCTTCCGAAGCAAATGAACTTATTGGGCGTTATTCGGCAGCCTTCCCAACAGTAGAAGAAATATTCTGGGAAAACTTAAACGAAGGTCAAACTATTACAATAGGTTGTTGGATTGGAGAAACGACTACTATTAGAGCGTCTAAATAGTGCTTCCCAAAATTAAAATAAAAATTAAACATAGTATCGTGCTGTTAATAATTATCAGCACGATATTTGTTTGTTGCAAAAATGATATCGAAACAATAAACAAAATAACTGAAATAAAAAATATCCCAGCTTTCGAGGTCAAAGGACTTGAAACTACTTATAGCGATTCAGGAATTATAAAACTAAAAATATACGCACCATTACTTGTTAGATACGATAAAGCAAATAAACCTTATGACGAATATAGCAAAGGTATTTTTGTCGAATTTTACAATTCGTCAATGCAAGTAAGCGGAACTTTAAAATGCAATTATGCTAAGTTTCTAATAAACGAAGAAATTTGGGAGGCTAAAAGCGATGTAGAAATAAATAATTCAGATAAAAAAGAAAAAATTAATACCCACCAGCTATTTTGGGATATGAAAACTGCATCTATATACTCGGATAAATTTGTAAGAATAACAACTGCTGACGAAGTATTATATGGAAAAGGATTTGAATCGAATCAAGAATTTACAAAATGGAAAATATTACAACCTACCGGACCAATAAAAATTAAAGATGAATAGTAAAAAAATTGTAATGATAATTATTGAATACCTATATTTAGCTACAGGAGCTTTTTGTATAGGTGTTGGCTTTTATTACCAAGCTAAATATGGATTTATGAAATCTTGGATGTTCTTTGGTATTGGATTAATATCTATAGGGATGTTTGGGGTAAGACGTTTGCAAAGAAAAAATATGGAAAAACGCGAAACTAGGAAAAAATAATAAAATTAAATAAATGGACTGGTTAGTTGTTATCATAATGATAATATTATCTGCATTTTTTTCAGGTCTGGAAATCGCTTTTGTCTCATCAAACAAATTAAGATTAGAGCTTGCTAGTAAAGAAACTAATTTAAGTTCTAAAATCTTAACAATTTTAAATGCAAATCCTTCGAGATATATAACTACAGTGCTTGTTGGAAATAATATCGTTATGGTTATATATGGTATTTTTATGGCAAAACTCTTAGCCCCTCCACTTAAAGAATTTATAAACTCCGAATTTTATATCTTGCTTTTGCAAACCCTTGCTTCAACTATTTTAATTTTAATATTTGGCGAGTTTATTCCAAAAGTTTTTTTTAGAATTGTTAGTTATTCTGCAATTAAAACATTTGCTATTCCGCTTATTATCTGCTACTATATCATATATCCAATTGGTAGCTTAACAATTTGGATATCTTCTATTTTAATTAGAATTTTTACAGGTAAAAAAATTGACTTTTCAACTCAACAAAAAGCTTTTAGCAAAGTTGATGTTGAAGAAATGTTGGAAAAAACTAATTATGAAGACACCGAAAATCAAAATAAACAAGAATTACAAATTTTTAAAAATATAATCGACTTTTCCTCAATAAAACTAAGAGAATGTATTATTCCCAGAAATAAAATTATTGCAATCCCTTTCGATATCGAGGTGTCTGATTTGAGAGATAAATTTATTGAGTCTGGTCATTCCAATATCCTCGTTTATAATGAAAACATTGATAAAATAGAAGCATATATAAATATTAAGGATATATTTAAAAACCCAAAATCAATTAAAGAAATTGCTCGTGAAGTTTTAATTGTTCCCGAAACTATGTCGGCAAAAAGATTATTCGATAAATTAATTCAAAGTAATAAATCTTTGGCTGTTGTTGTTGATGAGTTTGGTTCTACAAGTGGAATGGTTACTCTCGAAGATATTTTAGAGGAAATTTTTGGCGAATTTGAAGATGAACACGACTTCCCGGAGCCTAATGTTATTATTAATTCGGAAGGTAATTACATTATGGACGGAAGGCAAGAAGTAGATTTATTTAATGATGAGTTTGATTTTAACCTAAGCGAATCAGATGAATATGAGACAATAGCCGGGTATATTTTACATTATACAGGTAACTTTCCAAAACAAGGGAGCATAATCATAATTGAAGATAATAACAAAGAATATAAGTTTAAAATTCTTAAAGTTCAAGACACTAAAATCGAAAAAGTAATGTTATTAGTGAATTGAAAAAAGCCCTATTCGAGAATAGAGCTTTTTTTATGTAATATTATTTTGTTTTATTTTATACTAATGGATTTAACTATTTCACCTAAACTAGTTTTTACTTTAACAAAATAATTAGCTTTCGGCAAACTGCTAATATCAACTGTTTCTTTTTCGGAGTTTGTTGATTTTGAATATACAACTTTTCCAAGAACATCAACTATGCTAATCGACTCAAGCTCCACAGCTTCGACAGTAAGAATATCATAAGCAGGGTTGGGATAAATTTTGATAAAATTAAGATTTGCTATATCAATATTAGATGGGTTAGTAACAGTTATATATCCAGTTTTAACCATGTTATTTTCACCACCATCATTAGCAACAGTTAAAGAAACATTATAAACACCTTCGTTCATATAAGTAACGACAGGGTTTTGGTTTGTACTAGCCGGGGGAATGCCGCCATCAAATACCCAAGTCCATGATGTTGGGCTACCTGTACTTAAATCTGTAAAATTAACTTGCCCACCCATTTCTAAACTTGTTGGATTTGCAGAAAAATCAGCTACTGGAGCTTCGACATAAGGCAACACAACAATCACTAACGAAGTGTCATCTGTTACTGTAGGTCCTGTAATAGGGGCCCCAAAAACAGATATGTATGCTTGTATTTCTAATGAAATTGGATATGTGCCTGCTTGCTGAGGTGTGCCATATAATTGAGCACAATACCTAGTATAAGGATTAGTTACAAGAAATACATCTTGGCTTTTACACCATT
>CAYRQZ010000009.1:25864-47597 GCA_964426585.1 uncultured Bacteroidales bacterium
TTAATAGAGTGCCTATTTCTATATTTTAAAACTGGCGACAAACTAGAAGCCGTAGTGTCAAGTCCGGCTTTTGCAATTGGATTATTATAAGTATAACCTAACATTCCCATTACTAAATATCCGCCAACTTTACCTGCAATACTAGCCGACACATCAAGTCCGGAAATGCGAACATCTCCAAAATTTTGGGATTGGAATCCGATAACAGGAATTACAGTATCTGTAACTTCATAAGGTAAAAAAGTAACAGGATTAAATACTCCAAAAGTAAATTCCATCATATCGTTAATATCTTGATTATAGATAGCTAAGTCGGCAAAACCTTTCCATTTACCTATTCTATATCCTTGTTTTACACCCACTTCGGTACTCCAGCCTGTTTCGGGCAATAATCGTGGATTGGGTAAAATATTAACCATTCCCAAGGCGGTTGCTGTATATTTTTCGGCAATAGACGGGAATCTATACCCTTGTCCAAACGAAGCTCTAAGAAAAGTTTGGTCAGTAACAGCATAATTTAAGCCCGTCCTAAAAACTGGTCTAAATGGAATTTCCAATCGTTCTTTACCTAATGGAATGTCAAAAATAGATTCGGTTTGAGTTGAATCTAAAACAAAATATTCGCCACGTAAACCACCTGATACTTTCAAACGTCCAAATTTTACATCTACTTGAGCATATAAAGACATGTTATTACTAAAATGGTCGCCAAATAAATTTGAATTAACATTCGAATATGAGTTTACTAAGCCTGCTGCAAGATTCCACTTTTCTGCTATAACAGTTTGATATTGAAATTCCCCATAATAAGTATTGCCTGTAGAATTTTTCATAGTATCGCTAGGCATAACGTTTTCGGTAAGGAAGTATCGAGTGCGAAGGCTGTATTTAGAGCCCCCAGGTTTAAAATAAGTTACAAATGGGTCTATATTCATTCTAAATCCTTGAGTTGGGACAACAGCTCCTAAAGTTAAGTTAGATTGGTAGGCATTTGTATCAGATTTCCACATAAAAAAGTCGCTATTATCAACTGCCATAAAATTGGTATTCACACCCACAGCGAGTCCTTTCAAGCTTTTACTTCTATAACGTAAATTTGTATTAAATCTACTTCTGCGTTCATAATCATTTTCTCTATATCCTTCATCAATAAAATGATTTCCGCCCATAGATAAATCTAAATTATCAAATTGTTGAGAATGATGAAAACTTAGTCCACCATACATAGGGCTACGAACAAAATATAAAATTTCTTCACGCAAAGGAACTTTAAACGGAGAGTTATTTCCCGAGAAGAACTCTTTTCCCCACCATTTTTGACGAATATCTTTGGGATTACCGTACACCCCATTAAAATAGCTAATTTTTGTTACGGGTTTGTTTGTTGGATAAGCAGACCTAACATTAATAACACCACCTAAAGCCGAAGACCCAAATAAGGCAGAACTTGCCCCTTTAACAACTTCAACTTGAGAAATATTTTCTATAGGCAAATAATTCCACTTAACATCACCAGCATCAGCCGACATTATCGGTAAATCATCCATTAGGATAATCACACGGCTTCCTGCTCCATAACTCCAACCTGTACTAGACCTAATACTTGGTTGTCCATCGTTAACATCAACGCCAGGTACCATATTGACTGCTTGGTCTAATCTTATTGAGTTATTACTTTCAATCATTTTGGGTTTCAATACCTCCATAGAAACAGTTACATCAGATAACTTTTGTTCAAATTTTCCTGCACTTACAACAACTTCATCAATAATTTCAGCAACAGGTAACAAATTAATATCTAAAACAATAGGTTTACCGACAACTAATTCAACTTTATTCTCAACTTCTTCAAAACCAATATAAACAAATTTTACATTATACAAACCAGGATACAATGCAATTTTATAATTCCCATCAAAATCTGTAGAGGTTCCTAATTGCTGCTTACCAACCAATAACTCTTCGGCACTATTAATAATTATATTTACGCCAAACAATCCCTCTTTATTCGACGAATCTACAACTTTTCCTGATAGTAAAACTGTTTGTGAAAATAAAGATAATGAAGTAAAAATAGTAAAAATAATAAGTAAAAATTTCTTCATAATATCAAAAAACATTGTTTATTAAAAGCGAATTTATATAAATAATTTTCATAAAAATTCTTTTTATTGATAAAACTGCTTAATTTTAAAAAAAAATACGTATAAATACTTACTTTTTAAAAAACCTTCAAAATACTATATTTACAATAATAATGTAGACATATCATTGTAAATTATAAGCGTAAAAAACATTTAATTAAATAATATGCTGAATTAATTATTCAGCATAAATTTTAAAAAAATTCTAAAAAATAGAGCATAATTAAATATCTTTGCAAATTATGCAAGATTTTCACGAAAAATACATGCAAAGATGCCTTGAATTGGCAAAAAAAGGGCTAGGCTCAGTTTCTCCAAACCCAATGGTAGGAAGTGTTGTAGTGTTTGAAGACAAAATTATCGGTGAAGGATTCCATGAAAAATTTGGGCAAGCACATGCCGAAGTAAATGCAATTAACTCAGTACAAGACAAAAGCCTATTAAAAAAATCTACAATTTATGTTTCGTTAGAACCTTGTTCTCATATTGGAAAAACACCCGCATGCACTGACTTAATTATTGAAAAAAACATTCCTAAAATCATAATTGGGAGTATTGATCCCTATTATAAGGCTTCGGGGAATGGAATTAAAATTTTACAAAATTCGCAAAGAGAAGTTATTACAGGAGTTTTAGAAGATAAATGTATTGAACTTAATAAAAGGTTTTATACTTTTCATCAAAAAAAGCGACCATATATAATTCTTAAATGGGCAGAAACTCAAGATGGCTTTATTGATTTAAAAAGGATTATTGGCGACAATAAAAAAGCATTCTGGATAACTAACCAGCCTTGTAAAACACTTGTTCATAAATGGAGAACTGAAGAAGACGCCTTTATGGTTGGAACAAATACAGTTTTGCTCGACAACCCACATCTTACGGCAAGGCTATGGGAAGGGAAAAACCCTAAAAGGATTAGTATTGATAGAAATTTAATATTTGCGAACAACTTAAATATTTTCGACAAAGAAGCTGAAACAATTATTTTTAACTCAATAAAAAGTGAAAAAATAGACAATATTAATTTTATTAAAATTGATTTTTCGAAAAATATTATACCTGAAATTCTAGAAAATCTTCATAATTTAGAAATTTCATCTTTGGTTGTCGAAGGCGGAAGCGAAACCTTACAATCATTTATTAACAACAACCTATGGGACGAAGCAAGAGTTTTTATTGGCAATCATATTTTTAAAGCTGGCGTAAAAGCTCCACGTTTCAAATTTAATGAAAACGAAACTCAAATAATAGGAGACAGTGTATTAAAATTGTTTTATAATAAATAATAGATTTTATTTCCACAATTATTAATAAATTTGCCTTTTGATTGAAAATATTATTGATGAATAAGCCTTATAAAATATTATCATTTCTTATTGTTCTAGGCATATTAATTTTCATTTCTTGTGCCAAGCAGGTAGCAATTTCAGGAGGACCAAAAGATACCAAACCTCCAAAATTTATTAAATCCACTCCTCAAAATGGTTCGATAAAATTTAATTTTAATAAAATATACATTCAGTTTGACGAATATATTAGATTGAATAATTTAAGTCAAAAATTAATTATTTCACCACCAATAAAAACTAAACCTGACATAAGAATAAAAAACAAAGGTATTTTAATCAAATTAAAGCCAGAAGAACTAAACGAAAATACCACATATTCATTAAATTTTAATGATGCTATTGCCGATAATAACGAAAATAATAGCTTAAATTCTTTTGTTTTTGCATTTTCTACAGGGCAAGAAATTGATTCTTTGTCGTGTTCAGGAAACGTATTAGATGCTTTCACAAAAAAACCACTAAAAGACGTCTGGGTTTCACTTTACGATAATTTAAGCGATTCTGCAATAATGACTTTTCAGCCTTCATATATTACAAAAACAGACCAAAACGGCAAATTTTATATTCCTTACATTAAAGAAAAAGAATATAATATTTATGCTTTTACAGACAATAATTACAATTATTTGTTCGACCTACCCGAAGAAAGTATTGCTTTTTCAGACACTACAATTAAGCCCGGCGTAAAAATTACAAATCTAAGCGACTCAACAAAACCGAAAATTACATTTTACCCATCAAATTTAGAACTATTAGTTTTTAAAGAAGATAAGCAAGCACAATTCATAAAATCAAATAAAAGATTAAATTCACGCCTTATAGAATTAGTTTTTAATAAACCAGAATATTCAAAATTTGAAATTATAATTGAAGGAGACGAAAATTATCTTAAAACTTTTTCAAAAAACCTTGATACCGTAAAAATATATATATCTGAAAATGAAATAATTAATTCCGAAAATATTAAACTTATATGCAATTATTCTGCATTTTATAATACAGATTCTATAAAAACAGACAGTTTATTTTTTAGCAAACCAGATAAGATATTAATTCAAAGCGAAGCAAAAATTTCTATTCCAAGCACAAAAGAACCAAACAAAGACCTCGAAATTATTAGTGAGTATCCCATTTCAGAATTTTCTGCTTCAAAATTAAAATTAGAATTAAAAACGGATGAAGAATACATTGAAACAGATTTTAAACTTGAAAAAGATAGTAAAAACCCACTTTTATTAATTTTAAAAGCAAGTTTTTTAGAAAAATCTGAATACAGAATCATTTTAGATTCAAGTTTTATCACCAATATTTACGCGGAATACAACCTTCCCGATACTATAAAAATAAAGACTGCATCAAGTAGCGAATACGGAAATTTAAAAATTACTTTCCCTGGCAATAATTTGAATTATTTAGTTCAAATCTTACAAAACGATAAAATTATAAGGGAAAACTTTGAAGTAGATGGAAATGTAGAGTTCGAACTAATAAAAGCAGGTAAATATACGATTAAGCTTATTGAAGATTTGAACAATAATAAAAGATGGGATACGGGAGATTTCAATCAAAGAAAGCAAGCTGAAAAAGTTTATGTTTTACCTTTCGAATATGAAGTCCGAGGAAACTGGACCCACGAAATAGAATGGGACCCTTTAACAAATGAAATAAAAGATTAAAACTAAATTATATAAAGTTTTCACTTTATTAAGATTATTATTTATTTTTGTAGAAAAATTTTTATGGCTCAAGAATATTTTGCTCACGAAACCGCTGTTATTGATGAAAATTGTGTAATTGGTAAAGGAACAAAAATTTGGCATTTTTCTCATATAATGACTAATTGTAATATTGGCGAAAATTGTAATATTGGTCAAAATGTTGTTGTTTCGCCCCAAGTTAGACTTGGCAATAATGTGAAAGTACAAAATAACGTGTCAATTTATACCGGCGTTAATTGCGAAGACGACGTCTTTCTTGGTCCCTCAATGGTATTTACAAATATTATTAATCCTCGAAGTGCTATTGTCAGAAAAGATTTATATTTAAAAACTACAGTAAAAAAAGGAGCTAGTATTGGCGCCAATGCTACTATAATTTGTGGTCATGATATTGGCAAATATGCCTTTATTGGTGCTGGTGCAGTTGTTACAAAGTCTGTTCCTGATTATGCCTTAGTAATAGGAAACCCGGCAAAGCAAACAGGATGGATGAGTGAATACGGACATAAACTTAGTTTCGACAAAAAAGGATTTGCAACTTGTCCTGAAAGTGGTGATAAATATCAATTATTAAACAATTCTGTAATTAAAATATAATAATTATGTCAAATTTTAATTTTGCCCTTGTCGGTGTTGGCGGTTATATTGCTGTAAGGCACGTAAAAGCTATCAAAGAAACAGGAAACAAACTTGTAGCATGTTTAGACCCATTTGATAGCGTTGGTTTTCTTGATGCTCACTTTCCTGATGCTGACTTTTTCCACGAATTTGAACGCTTTGATAGACACATTTACAAATTATCTAACACAGATAAAAGAATCGATTACGTAAGCATTTGTTCACCTAACTATTTACACGACTCACATATTAGATTTGCTTTGCGTAATCATGCAGATGCAATTTGCGAAAAACCTCTTGTTTTAAACCCTTGGAATATTGACGCACTTAACGAAATAGAAAAAGAAACAGGGAAGAAAATTTATAATATTCTTCAACTTAGGTTACACCCGTCAATAAAAGCTTTAAAAGAAAAAATTGAAAAAGGACCAAAAGATAAAATCTATGATATCGATTTAGCCTATATTACTAGTCGCGGAAAATGGTATCATTATTCGTGGAAGGGTGACATTCAAAAATCTGGAGGTATAGCAACAAATATTGGGGTTCATTTTTTTGATATGCTATCTTGGATTTTTGGAGAAGTAAAATCGAGCGTTGTCCATTTAAGCCAAAACGACAAAGCAGCAGGTTTACTTGAATTAGAAAAAGCAAGAGTTAGATGGGTTTTATCTATTGATGAAAATATATTGCCCGATGACATTAAAACCAAAGGACAAAAAACATACCGCTCAATAAAATTAGAAAACGAAGAAATCGAATTTAGTGATGGTTTTACCGATTTACACACCGAGAGCTATCGCCACATTTTTAATGGCAATGGATTTGGTTTAAAAGAAGCTAAAAGCTCAATTCAAACTGTGTTTGATATTAGAAACGCTAACCCTATTGGCTTGAGAAATGATTATCACCCATTATTAAAAAACAAATAAAAATTCATTTTTATGTATAATTCAATTTTAAATAAACAAAAAAAGATATCCGTTATCGGGTTGGGATATGTGGGCTTACCTATTGCTTTAGAATTTGCAAAATACGTGAAAGTTGTTGGATTTGATATTAAGCCAGAACGTATTGAAATGATGAAAAATAAAATAGACCCAAGCAATGAACTAGAAAAAGAAGACTTTGCTAATAGCGACATTTTATTTACCTCAAATCCCGAAGATTTAAAAGATTGTCATTTTCATATTATAGCTGTACCAACGCCTATTGATGAGCATAAACTACCAGATTTATTTCCTGTTTTAAGTGCCTCAGAAACTGTTGGTAAAATACTAAAAAAAGGCGATTATGTCGTTTTTGAATCAACTGTTTATCCTGGATGCACCGAAGAAGACTGCGTTCCGGTATTAGAAAAAATGTCAGGTTTAAAATTTAAAGAAGATTTTAAAGTAGGTTTTTCACCTGAGAGAATTAACCCTGGCGACAAACAACATACCCTTACAAGTATTATTAAAGTTACTTCGGGTTGCGATGCCGAATCAGCCGAAGAAATTGCAAAAACTTACGAAATTATTATTAAAGCTGGCGTTCATAGAGCAAGTTCTATTAAAGTTGCCGAGGCTGCAAAAATTATTGAAAACACTCAACGCGACGTAAATATTGCCTTAATGAACGAGCTTTCGATTATTTTTGACAAACTAAAAATTAATACTTACGAAGTTCTTGAAGCTGCCGGCACAAAATGGAATTTTCTTAAATTTTCACCTGGATTAGTAGGTGGACACTGCATTGGAGTAGACCCCTACTACTTACTACATAAAGCCAAACAACTAGGCTATCATGCCGAAATGATTGGCTCAGGTAGGGCACTTAACGATAGTATGGGCCCTTATGTTGCAGAAAAAACTGTTAAACTCATTATCGCTAATAAAAACAAAATTATAAATGCTAAAATTCTTATCATGGGAATTACATTTAAAGAAAATGTTAGTGATATAAGAAATTCAAGAGTTATTGATATTATTGATGAATTGAAAAAATATAATACTCAAATTGATGTAATTGACGCTTTTGCCGATTTCGACGAGGTAAAACATGAATATAATGTAGAAATAATTGATAAACCAAAAGGAAAATACTCGGCTATAATTGTTGCTGTTAACCACAAAAATTATGTAGATTTGAATGAATCTTATTTCAAAAATCTTTTAATTGATTCTGGCGTTCTCGTAGATATTAAAGGAATTTACAGAAATAAAATTAAAAATCTAAAATATTGGAGTTTATAATAATTTAAGTCTGTTTAAAGGCATATTAACTTATAGGGTTTTTGTTTTTTTATTTATAATTTTGTAGAAATTTAAAAAACAAGACTAATGTAAATTTGTTTATATATATCTTAATTACAAATAATGGAAAAAAATAAAGAAAACATTGAAAAAGTATTATCAACAGTAGTTCATCCCGAAACTGGTAAAGATATTGTTAGTTCAGGTATTTTAGAGGATATCACATTAAACAATAATTCTGTTGATATAGTTATTAGTTTTATTAAATCTACAGACCCTTTTATTAATTCGGTCAAAAGATCTATAAAATCAGCTTTAGAAGAAAATTTTGGCAACGAACTAATAATTAATATTACAACAAAAGTAAAACAAAAAGTAAAAAACCAAGATAGCCTTTCTGCTGGTTTGTCGGAAGTAAAAAACATTATTGCCGTTGCTAGCGGAAAAGGTGGAGTTGGAAAATCAACTGTAACTGTAAATCTTGCTATTTCATTAGCACAAAAAGGTTACAAGGTCGCTGTGTTAGATGCCGATATTTTTGGACCAAGCATCCCTAAAATGTTTGGTGTAGAAAATGCTAAACCATCAGGAGTAGAAGAAGATGGCAAAGAATACATTATTCCAATCGAACAATATGGAATTAAGTTATTGTCCTTAGGATTTTTTGTAAGTCCTATTGATGCAACTATTTGGAGAGGACCAATGGCGGGAGGAGCTTTAAAACAAATGATAGAACAAACCAAATGGGGCGAATTAGATTACCTACTTTTTGACCTACCTCCAGGAACTAGCGATATTCATTTAACTCTTGTTCAATCGGTGGCAGTAACAGGAGCAATTATTGTTAGCACTCCTCAAGATGTTGCTATTGCAGACGCTCGAAAAGGTGTTGCTATGTTTAAAGCCAGCGGGATCGAAGTCCCTGTTCTCGGATTAGTTGAAAATATGGCTTGGTTTACACCTGCAGAATTACCTCAAAATAAATATTTCATTTTTGGAAAAGGTGGCGTCGAAAAATTAGTCAAAGAAGTTAATAGCGAAATGCTTGGACAAATACCACTAGTACAATCTATTTGCGAAAGCGGAGACAATGGAAAACCTGCTGCAATGGAGTTTGACTCAATAATTGGAAAAGCTTTTGCTAATTTAGCCGAAAACTTTATTAAAGCTGTTAACAAAAGAAATGAAAACTTGCCTCCAACTCAACAAGTAATAATGAAAAACTAAATGGTGCTCAAAAATATTTGTTTTTTTAGTGTATTTTATAAGTTTTATATAATTTTATAATTATACATGAACAGACAAGCAATAATAACTGTTATAAATTAAAATGAATTATGGAAGAAATTATTAAAAGAATTGAAAAATCGATAGAAGAAGTTAGACCTTATTTACAAGCTGACGGTGGCGATATTAGCTTAGTTGAGGTTACACCCGATTTTATTGTTAAAGTTAAACTCTTGGGTGCTTGTGGTTCATGCCCATTTAGTATCCAAACATTAAAACTTGGTGTTGAAGACAAATTAAGAAGAGACGTCCCGGAAGTTAAAGAAGTCGTTTCGGTTTAAATTAGGCTAACTTTTATATATTCGGTTTTAAAAATAAGGTTTCATAGTTTGTAGCCTTATTTTTTTATTTATCTAACAGATAAAACTTTGGAATATAAACTTTTTTCAAGCGAATTTCACCAAGATTAGCTTCAAATTTATAATCATTAAACAAATCAGGATTAAAATCAAATATAGGATATCTTTGTTGTAAGTCATAAGAAAAAGCTTTGCTTAGAAACCCTTGATATGAAATTTTATGATATTCAAGTTTTTGATTAGGTAAATTAGAACTATCACCTTGAAAATCATTTGCTTTAACATAATCTAATTTTTTTTGAAAAGCGACAGTAAACATTCCGATAGCAGAAATTCTGAAAGCCACATTTTCATCATTACTATATAAACAAAATTCGCCATTTTCGTTGGAATAAGTATTCAATCCAATAGACCAGTCGTTGTTCCATGCTCTAATAACTGCTCCTTCGATAGGTTTATTTGTTTTGTTATCCACAACTTTTCCTTTTATGCAATAATTATTATAACCTATCATATTATAATAATTGACAGGCTTTTGAGGTTTTTCTGCTTTTTTATAATTTTTGAGATTTTTAAGTTCAAAAGCTGCTGGTTTAACACTGCCAATAATATCAATACTATCATTTTCTAAACTAATTCTGCCTGCATGATTTAATAAAGCCGTATATCTAGCGTCGTATCTTGGGTCGTGGCAATGTTCTTGAAAATCCCACCAACCAAAACCAATTGCACCACAATCAGCGGCATATTTATAGGCATCTATCATAAACAAGCGTTGCTCTTCATACGAAATCGAGTCATTATCAGCCGGCAAAGAGGTCTCTCCTATCATAAAAGGTTTATTCATATAAGTACTATACCACCAAATTTCGCTTGGTACACGTAAGGGATGATAAGTATGAATTTGTATGAAGTCAACAGGTAAAATTGAAGCGTCCCAACAAAATACTTCAATGGGTTCAGCAAAACCAATAGTTAATAATTGATTTGGAGCATAAGTGTTCATTAAATTTTTCCATTTATGAACAATTCGATAAATATCAATTTTTGAATGGTCATAATTATTATCAAAATATAGAGGCTCATTAAAAAAATCATAAGCAAAGATTGTAGGCTCATCTTTAAACGCTTTTAATATTTCAATTGTAAAAGCGTTTAGTGTAGGATTATCTATTGGGCGTTTGATTAAAAGCATAATTTTTAAATCAAGCTTTTTTGCAATTTGAACAATCTCGTTTAAACCTGCAATAATAACTTTATAATCTTTAATAAGTGACCATTGCTTATTATAGGTTGCTATGAAATATTCACCATCTTCTGTCTTCGACAATCTATCAAAACACAAGCGAATTGAATTAAAACCTAGCTCTTTTATTAGCTTAAAGTGTCGTTCAATTTGCTCATAATTTTCAGTTTTCGTGTTATACTCATAGCAAGTATCACTTTCATAGCAAAAATTTGTACTTAGCACAAACTCACCCTCAATATCTCGAAAATCAATAATGTAATTTAACATTACAAGATAAATACTATCATTATTAAGTTTGAAAACATTGTCTTCTAAATAAATAAAATCGTTTTTGGGGCACCTATCGTTTTCTTCAACAAATTCAGGTTTTAACTTATTATTGCAAGAAACTAATAATACAAAAAATAAATAAAAAAATACTATATATTTTTTCATATAAACATCATGTTTTTATTATAAATTTTTGGACAAATTTAAAAATAATTTAATGTTTTAGAAATTTTATTTTTCCATGTTTTTATTACTAATACAAAAAATTGGTTTATCAAATTGATTGGTTTTTTCATAATAATGCCTTACTTAAAACTCAGAAATTTTCAGTTATTTACAAATTAAT
Organism: uncultured Bacteroidales bacterium; assembly: GCA_964426585.1. Lineage (GTDB taxonomy): Bacteria > Bacteroidota > Bacteroidia > Bacteroidales > ML635J-15 > Bact-19. The sequence goes on from CAYRQZ010000009.1 coordinate 37,382, forward strand.
AATATTATTCCAAAATACGAATAGCCTTTTCATTTTTCGGATAAGTAGAAGGAATACCTTGATAGTCGGTTACTTTGCCACGAATACAAACTTTTTTATTCAAAAGAAATTTTTCAGGCTGATAAGAAAAGTTAACAATATTTGATTTCCATATAGTTGCAGTAAACACTTGATTTGGAAAGCTTTTATCTAAATTAATAAAAACATGCTCGTTTTTAGATTTATGAGTGCTAACAACAGTTCCACAAATTTCAATTTCTTTTGGATAATCATAAAATTGTTTAGCGTTTACGGTATTATATGCGTTTTTTGGTAAAGTTTTTAAATCTAATGGAGCAATATCGTTTTTATCGCGTCCCGATCGCCATTGTCGTATATCAGCACTAGTTTCAATTTTATTTTCATCTTGTGCAGATAATTTTGGATAAAAATTAATATTGGTAATTTTTTCAATAGAATCAATATTAACTACATAAGATTCGATAGGATAACCTAAGTTTTCTTGTGGAACTAAAAAAGCAATACCTTTTTTATCTTCTAAATCAACTGCAATTTTATAATGATATTCGGGAATAGAAATTTTGTTTTTGCTTCTTGGTTGTTTTTTTAGATTATCGTTTAAAATAGGGGCTGTAACGACATAAATATCTTTTGTAGGATTATCATAAACATATTGTCTCATAAAATCTTCAATTTCAGCCCAAATTTCTCTATTAAATTCGGGAAGCTGTGGTGTCATATTAGAATAATAATACGACTCCGAAAGGGCTATTTGCGACCATCTAAAATCAGCTGAAGGGGCTAGATGCCCCCTATCATAACCAAAGCCGTCGTATTTTATTTTACCGTTGTCGTCTTCATATTTTAAAAAATAATCTGCTTCTTCGCTAGAGCCGTTTTTAATAAGCGTATCGACTCTAAAGTCGTTAGTTCTAGACACAACCCCATTTACAATTTCATGAGAAATAATATGAGCTGTCCATTTCGCAATTTTATGATTATCGTCAAATACTAAACAATACGCAGAATGGCAAACAAGTGTTTCTTGTTCTAATATTTCAGGCAAACCATTTTCTAACAAATTAGAGTTTAGTTCCTTTAGTCTCACTTGTTCTATTATAAAATATATGCTATCTCTTTCTTTATTAAGTTTAACTAAAATGCTATCTAACTTTCGGAGTTCTTGCTCATAGTTTTGCGAAAATCCATAAAAAAACAAGAATATAGCCAGAAAAAATATAATAAATCTACTCATTAAATTAAGTCATATTCTTAATCATTATTATAAATTAAGATATTGTCTATCAAAAAATTAGCTTTTTGCCCACTACCTGCAACATATCTAAAGGCAATAAAGGTGTCGCCAGAATAGGAGCTTAAGTTAATTTCACCTGATTCTTGCCAACTTCCGAAACCATTTGTTGGGGAGTTTGGAATATTTGCGGGTATAACTTCCCAGATTGCAGTTTGAATATTGCTACCATCAAAATCTTTTGAAATTACTAGTTCTAATTTAGCACCGACTACATTGCCGGCACGAGTACTAAAAGAAATTTTTGAATTTGAAAGGTTTTGTTTAGGTAAAATTAAATAAGTTTCTGAAAGAGAGCCGTCTCCATCAATTTTCGCATAATTTGCGCCTATTCCGTTATTGAATCCTATCCATTTTAATGAGCCTTCTTTGGCAATATTATACCATGAATTGAAATTAATTTCAATACCATTAGTAACATTGTCAAAATTTTCACTAAATATTGTATCCACGTCTCCAAACCGTCTTTTATCAAATTTTACTTCATGAACAGAACGAATAAATAATTGCCAGTCGTCATTAAACTTTCCAACCACAGCAATTAGGTCTCCTCTGCCCTGAGGAATATCAATTTTTGCAAAACTTGCGTATCCGCTAGTTCTAACTATTATAGTTCTGCCTTGTTCGTCTTCTAAAGTTTTGTTTAAAGTAATTAAATTAGTTGCATCAGCATATTGAGTGCCTAAATCTTCTTTAACAAATTGTACATTTTGTAATTTTATCAATTTAGCCACATACTGTCCGGTAAGAATTTGGTCGATTGTAACTAATTTAGGGTTAATATTTCGTAAAGTAGCTAATTTAACGATATTCTTATCAATAACGACAGAATCTATTTGCAACATACCTGCATATTCGCTTAAAACTAAGCCTTTAAGCTTAATTCTAATTGAATCGCCTTCGTACAAACCACCTGAAGACATTAAGTGCAAATTAACACCTTTACTTTGGTCTTGAATATATGCCGATTTATAAATATTTCCACTTTTATCGTCCATTGATACAACAGCACAAACAGAGTAGTCGCCAACAAACTTGTATGATTGTTTCCCTAAAGACAATACGCTATCATTATAAATTTGATATATTTGGTCGAGGTTTAAAGGAATACCTTCGCTAATGTCAATAGCAGGAGGTTCTTCAAAATTATTATGAATACAAGAATTAAAACTAAAGCACAATAATAAGGCTAAACCCGCAAAACTTATTTTAGAATATATTTTTAAATTTTTCATAATACAAATTTTTAAGCACCACAACGTGGATTATTTAACATTACTTCTTTGGGGTCGCGTATTAATAATTGCCAGGTAACAACATTATTATTGTTAATAAATTTTGTTATTACCCCAATTGCATCGCCGTTACCTACTGGCAGAGGCGTTCCTGCAAATTTAGACCTGTCATTAGTTCTAACAACAATAGTTTTTCCGTTACAATTTTTAATCGTTCTATTCTGGTTAGAACTTCCTCCAAGGCTAGCATAAGTTTTATTAGTGTCGGCAGGAATAAATTCAACATTTTTTAATTTTACTAATTGACAATCCCATTTTCCTGTATAAATGTCTTCAACACTTACTTCGGCTGGTTCAATAAATTGATTCTTCATTTGCACTACCATGCTTTTTCTAAAATCAAGTACATCAGCAAAAATCAATTCCATTTTTCCACTATAATTTTTCAAGCTACTACCTTTAAGATTTATGCGAACATATTGTCCGATTTCTAAAGCACCGGCGTGGCTAATTTTATAAACATTTATTCCGCCTGTAGAGTCTTGCAAATAAGCTTCTTTATAAATATTACCGCTAGAATCATCCATAACTACCGTTGCAAACAACATATATTCTTCAACAAAAACATAATCATCACCGCTATCCGCTTGAATTTTATATAAGTCGCTTATAGTTAAAATTTTTGTTTTATCCACATCTTTAATTGGTGGGCTATCGACTTCTTTCTCACAGGCATAAAAAATAAAACCAGCTAGTACTAAACTAAAACTTATTAAAATTGATAATTTATTTTTCATTTTATATTTTTTTTAAAATCTAAAGTAAACATTTAAGAAATAAGACCTTCCATACATATAATAATATTTATTAGGGAATTTGTCAATGTTTGTTTTATCAAACCTCAACTGTTCAAAGCCGTTTGTTATTAGGCTTGTATTGTTTAAAATATTATTAACACTAAGATTAAATCCTACTGTATATTTTCGTTTTATTCTCCAAGATTTTCCGCCCCAAATATCGAAAGTATATCCAGATTTCAACATTTCTTGTTCTAAAATCATATTAATTTGCGGGTCGCTACTAACAAACATTGACAAAGCTTCTTCTGTTCTTCTTTCAGGATTGATAGTAACATAAGAATTAGCGAAATAATTAGCATTAACTCCAACAAACCAATATTTAGGGGCATTGTATTTACCTCCAATTGAAGCAGCCATTTCTGGAGTTCCGCCGATATGAAAATTTTTAATATACACAGTTCTTTCTTCTGCAAGAACTTCTGCTGAGTTGTCGGCTACTATAGTAACAGAAGGGCGATTATTATATAAATATTTTCCATAACCAAAAGCAGAATTCAAGCTCACAGTCGGAGAAAGTTTAGCTTCTATGCCGAACTCTCCTCCGTAATGAAGTTTATCAACACCGGTCATAATATAATTCACGAAAGTTCGCATCTCGTCGTGATAGAAATTTTTGCTTTCAATAGAATTTCTAAACTCTGTATAATATCCTGTAATTTTTGCAACAATATATGGCGAACGGAAAAGATAGCTCAAGTCGCCTGTAAAAATTTCTTCGCTACTAAGATTTGGGACAATATTATCGCGAGTACGTGGAGAAATGTAAGCATTTCTAAAATAAGGAGCTCTTGTTAAATAACTAGCATTAGCAATTATAAAATTTCTGCCGTCAATTTTGAAGTTCATGCCCGCTTTTGCAGCATAATTAAAAAATGTTTTATGCGGTGAATCGCCGTACGAATTTACAGGAAATTTTCCGTTTTTCATTTTTCCTGTTCTCCAAAAATCGGTATAAGAAAGGCTCAAACTTCCATAAAAATCGATACGACTTAATTTATATTCAATTTGACCAAAAGCATCAGCTTTATTAATGTTTGAAATATAGTAATAACCGAAGATATCACCTTCTTTAACAGTTTTATCAGGTGTGTCTAAATTATTTTGAATAAAATATACGTCATCAGCATTATCTCTTTCAGCAAATTGGTCAATATCAACCCACCAATCAGCTCCTAATAAGTCATCAATAACTTTATAATTATGAGTTTTATTTGACATATAATTTATACCTGCAATAAGTTTGCTATTTTCTGTTAACTCTTGGGAAAAAATGCTATTAAAATCAAATCTATACACATCATTTCTTCTTTCTTCCACAATAAATTTAGCTCTGTTGCCTGTTACATTATTACCTATGATACCAGATTCATCAACAACGGTATATAAATTCTTTTTATTAGCGAAATAGAACTCGTCCCAGTCTAATTGTCTGTAATTTTCATTGTTAGTCCACATTTCATTAAGGAAATCATTCATATAATTACCATCTTCGTAGTAGCTTGGTAAGTTTCTATAATAATCAGGACGTGGGTCGGCAGAATCGTACCAATTAAGTGCAGTAACTCCACTCCTACCGAACATATACGAGGCGGAACTTGTTAGCTGCATTCCAGATTTTATTTTCCAATAATGCGATAAAATAGCTCGCGGTTGATGAATATTTCCAACTCTAGAATTTCTCATAACACCATTTTGATAACCCCAGTTTGGATTATAAAAATTATCTCCGCTAAGATTATAAGCCTCAAGTGTAGCCACCCCTGAACGCCCACTTCGAGTCGGTGCTCCTAAAACTGTTAAATTTAAACTGTGATTTTCATTAAGGCGTTTTTCAGCAGCCAAAAAATAGGCATAAGCTTCATAAAAAGTCCCTTTTACGTAACCTTCTTGCGCCCAACGAGACGAAGCTGAAAAGGTAAAAGCCCAGCCGTTTTCCATTAAGCCTGTCGAATGAGACATCATTACTCTATTGCGATAATTTTTATTAGCAATAGCATAATTTATACTTGAACCTGGGCGATATTCAGAAGCACGAGTAATAATATTACTTAAACCGTTTAAAGCTCCAAAATTATAGTCAGAAAAATGAAGCCCCGAAGTTGTTACTTTATTCCGAGTTGCATCATTCAAACCTCCCCAATAATTATAAAAAGCCCTGCCCGTTTCAGCATCATTCATAACAATACCATTCATTAAAACTAAAAAATTTTCATTGTCATAACCTCTTATCCTAAAACGTGCTTGACCAAAAGTGTATCCTGCTGTATTAACATAAACATCTTGAACAGATTGCAATAAACCAGAAATATTCTGACTTTGCATATCCTCATCAAGTTCACTTTCCGTTAATGTAATCACTGGTACTTCAACACTTTGGTTTAACGTACTGTCTTTTTCTTGAGCAAATAACCCAAGTGAAAAAAACATTAAAAATAATATCAGAATATTTCTTTCCATTTTGAATAAATTATTTCAGCAAAATTAAATTTAAAACCCGTAATTTACATATTTGTTTTAAAAAATTTAATTTATTTTTACTTTTTCTATTTTATGTTATGAAAATTGAATAAATTATTAGCCATGAAAGACTTTATATTTCAGACAACACCGAAAATTATCTTTGGGGAAAATAGTTTTAATTTATTAGATGAAGAAATTAATAAATTAAATATAAAAAGACTTGCTTTTATTTGTACTCCATCAATTTCTAAACAAAAGTTCTTTACAGAAAAAATGAATTATTTAGAAAAAAAAGGATTTAATACTTATGTCTATAACAATATTACTCCTGACCCAAGCTTTGAAAACTGCGATGAAGCAATAAAATTAGTTAATTCTTTTAAATCAGAAATAATAATTGGCATTGGTGGAGGTTCGGCAATGGATATAGCTAAACTAGTTGCAGCAATTGCCAACACAAAAATAAGCTCAAAACAAGCACTTGAACATATTCATAAAATAAAAAGAGAAATCCCTTTAATTCAAATTCCTAGTACCGCTGGAACAGGCTCAGAAGTTACTCATATCAGTATTTTTAGCGATACTCAAGAAAAAGTAAAAGTCGGAATTGTAAGTCCAAATTTATATGCCGATATTGCAATTTTGGATCCTAAGCTAAGTTTAAGTTTGCCGCCAAATATAACTGCTTATAGCGGAATAGACGCAATAATTCATGCTATGGAAGCTCTGCAATCAAAATTAGCAAATCCTTTTACAGATTTTTTAGCTAAACAAGCTTTGAAAATTTTATATCAAAATATTTTTATAGTTTTTAAAGAGGGGCAAAATATCCAAGCACGCTCACAAATGCTTTATGCTAGTATGTTGGCAGGGCAAGCTTTTGCTAACTCAAGTGTGGCTGCCATTCATGCTTTTGCATATCCCATAGGAGCAGAATATAAAATACCCCACGGATTAGCAAATGCAATAATGCTCATGCCAATTTTAAAATTTAACTTAGAAACAGGTATTCATAAATACAAAGAACTTGCCCAAGCAATTGGAATTGACACAGAAAATAAAAATAACATAGAAATTGCAAATCAAATTTTAAAAACTTTTGATAATTTACTTAACAATCTAAATATTGTTAGAAATTTGTCAGCTTATGGAGTAAATGAAAAAGATATTGACAGATTGGCACAGTCTGTAATTAAAATAACACGTTTAATTAATAATAATCCTCGAAATATAAGTTTAGATGAGGCAAAAACAATATATTACAATGCTTTATAAGTTAAAAATACGAAATTTATTTTTATTATTTTCTTTTATTTTCATTATTATTTCATGTAAAAATAAGTTAAAAGATTTTGAGTATATAACAAAATCGCCTGATGGAAAAATTTCTTTAATTTTTGGAATTGAAAAAGGCTATCCATATTATCAAGTTTTTAAAGAAAATACATTACTAGTAGATAAATCAATTTTAGGTTTTACTTTCAAAAATGCAAAAGAGCTTAAATCTAATTTTGAAATTTTAAATTATGAAACTAAAGAGTTTAACGAAACCTGGAGACCCATTGCAGGTACAGACTCAATAATTAGTAATCATTATTTTGAGACCATATTTACTTTAAAAGAAACGACAGAACTTAAACGAGAATTACAAATTACACTGCGTGCATATAACGATGGAATTGCATTTCGTTACACTATTTTGGGCAAGGGCGACAAATTAGAAATTTTAAACGAAAACACAATGTTTAGATTTGCACAAAACGACTCTGCCTGGTGGATTCCTTCCGATGAATTTGCTTATGAATCAATATATAAGAAACTCCCCCTTTCAGAAATTGTTGAAGCCTCTACTCCTATCACTATTGAAAAAGGCGATGGAAAATTATTATGTCTTCACGAGGCTGCTTTATATGATTACTCAGAAATGTATTTAGAAAATGCAGGGCAAAACTCAGCTGACTTCTTCGTAAGTTTATGGGCAGAACCCGATTCGGTTTGTGCAAGAATAACTATTCCTTTTTCAACTCCTTGGCGTTGTATAATTATTGCCGATTCACCTGCCGAACTATTTGAATCTCATTTAATCCAAAATCTTAACGAAAGTTGTAAAATTGAAGATACTTCGTGGATAAAACCTATAAAATTTGTCGGCATTTGGTGGGCTTTGCATTTAGGCGAACAAACTTGGTCTCTTGGCGATAAACATGGTGCTACAACAAAACGAACAAAAGAATATATTGATTTTGCACACAAACATAATATTCAAGGTGTTATTGCCGAGGGGTGGAATCAAGGCTGGGAAACTTGGGCTAAAGAAAATGTTCAAGCAAAACAAAGTTTTACAAGCCCCTACTCCGATTTTGATTTAGACGAAATTGTAAATTATGCAAAATCGAAAAATATTGAGTTTATCTCACATCACGAAACCGGAGGCAATATCCCGGATTATGAAATGCAATTGGATGCAGCTTTCAACTTGTGTAATAAACTCGGTATCCATTATGTAAAAACAGGTTATGCCGGCGAAATTATTCCAAGATCTTATCCACATCATGGGCAATTTATGGTTAATCATTTTCAAAAAGTTGTTGAGCTTGCGGCAAAATATAAAATTTGCCTTAATGTCCACGAAAGTATTAAACCAACAGGGATAGATCGTACTTGGCCCAATCTTTTAACACAAGAAGCGGTTCGGGGAAATGAATGGAACGCAACTTATAATGCTACACCACCAATTCATGCAACAATTTTACCCTTTACCCGACAAATTGCAGGAACTTTTGATTATACGCCTGGTATTTTTAAAATATTACACAGCCCTGAAACAAACAAAAGACTTTATTGCACTAAAGCAAATCAAATGGCAATGTATATTGTGTTTTACAGCCCAATGATGATGGTTTCGGATAAAATTGAAAATTATGAAAATAATCCAGAATTTAAGTTTATTGAAGAACTGCCTTGCTCTTGGGACAAAACAAAACTTATTGAGGCTAAACTAGGCGAATTTGTTGCTGTTGCACGTAAAAAAGACGGAAATTGGTTTACAGGAATACTTAGCAATCAAAACTCAAGATTAATAAAAATTCCATTAAATTTTCTTGATGACAACAAAAACTATGTCGCTGAAATTTTTTGCGATGATATTTCGACAGATTGGGAAATAAACCCCGAAAAAGTAGAAATAAAAAAATATAATATCACTAATAAAGATACTATTTATGCAAGTTTAGCAAAAGCTGGCGGACATTGTATGATTATTAAAGAAATAAATAAAATTGATGAAAAATTACCAAAAATAACTGAAAACAATCTTTCTGCTTTAAAGAAAATAACAGTATTTGAAAAACAAAATACTTATGGTGAAATTTCTCTTAAAAATTTAGTGAAAATTGAAAAAATTGAACTATCAACAAATTATAGCGATAAATATTCTGCGTCGGGGAAAAAGGCTTTAATTAACGGAAAAAAAGGTTCATACAATATAAACGAAAATTGGCAAGGTTTCGAAGCTAAAGATTTAGAACTAAATTTAGAACTAAGCAAAACTTCTGAAATTAATAATATTAAAATTTCATTTTTATGTTCGCCTAAATCTTGGATTTTTCCACCAAAAAAAGTTGAATTTCTAATTTCTGAAAATGGAAAAGATTATTCTTCAATTGCAAATATTCCGCTAAGAGAAATTTCTAAAAAAGAAGCTGAAATCACAAGTATTGAAGAAGTTGAAGCTGAAAATATACAAACTAAAACAAAATTTATTAAAATCAAAATTACAGCTCAAAAACTTTGTCCAGATTGGCATTCAGCAAAAGGTGAAAAAGCTTGGTTGTTTTGCGATGAGATAATTGTAGAATATTAAGTTATATATATTCATAATTAAAAAAAACACTTAAAAATTAATGAATTTATCATAGAGAAATGAAAAATGAAATCATTATATCACAAAAAGAAATAGAAAATAGAATTTTTACTATTCGTGGTGTTCAAGTTATGTTGGATAGTGATTTAGCAGAGTTATATGGAGTTTCTACAAGTAGATTAAACGAACAAGTAAAACGAAATATTGAACGATTTCCTGATGATTTTATGTTCCAACTAATTCATGCTGAATGGATAAACTTGAAATCACAATTTGTAACATCAAGTTTAAAATCGCAAAATGCTATCTTAAACGATAAAAGAGGAAAACACCGCAAGTATCTGCCTTTTGTATTTACAGAACAAGGTGTTTCTGGCTTATCAGGTGTATTAAAAAGTGATATAGCAACTAAGGTTCATATAGCAATTATGAGAACTTTTGTAGAAATGCGAAAATTTATTGTTAATAATGCTGTCTTATTACAACG
>CAYRQZ010000010.1:0-5384 GCA_964426585.1 uncultured Bacteroidales bacterium
TAGATTAATACAAAAAGAATTTAAGCAAATTTTTCGCAACAAAGTAATGTTGCCTGTAATATTTGTTGTGCCTTTTATTCAAACTTTAATTTTAGTTTACTCTGCCACATTAGAGTTGAAAAATACCAACATTACAATCATTGATATGGATAATTCAATGATTTCCAATAATTTAATTTCAAAATTTCAGGCTTCTCCTTTTTTTAACGTTTCGATTGATAATTATTCCGAAGAAGGAATTAAAAATTCTTTAATAAAAGATAAAACAAAAGCAGTTTTAATAATTCCAAAAGATTTTGAAAAAAAATTACGTTCAGGTATTCCTGTTAAACTATTATTAAATTTAAATGCAATCGATAGTCAAAGTGCAGGATTGATTAATATTTATGTTGGGCAGAGTGTGTTAAGTGTTTTTAAAGATTTCAAGCCCTTTTTAAGCAAAATAGATATTAATTCTTTGGCACCAAGCGTGAATGTTCACCCAGCTTTTTGGTACAACCCAAATTTGAATTTCAAATTTTATATGCTTCCTGGCATTTTAACTATTTTAATTAGTATGATAGGAATATTTTTAACATCGATAAATATTGTACGCGAAAAAGAAATGGGTACTATGGAGCAGATTAATGTTACTCCAATAAAGAAATGGCAATTTCTCACAGGAAAGCTTTTACCTTTTGTATTAATAGGTGTTTTTGACTTAATATTAGGATTATTAGTTGGTATTGTTATGTTTGATCTTCCCTTTGAGGGGTCGGTAGTTACAATGTTTATTTTTGCAATTATTTATTTAATTGCTGGTATAGGTTTAGGGCTATTAATCGCCGACTTTGCTAATACGCAACAACAAACAATGTTCTCTCTTTTCTTTTTCTTTTTAATATTTGTTTTAATGGGAGGGACATTTACTGCAGTAGAGTCTATGCCAGACTGGGCACAATTTATAAACAAATTAAATCCAATGTATTACTATATGAAGGTGTTACGTTCTATTTTATTAAAAGGTTCGAGCATAATAGATTTAATTAATGAATTTTGGGCTTTAATAATTTACGGCATAACAGCTGTGGGAGTTGCAGTGTGGGCGTATCGGAAAACGGTTTAAACAATAAAGGCTGTCGTAATTAACAGCCTTTATAAAAACCCGGTATTTTTTATTTTACAAAGTTTATTTCAACTTTTTGCAAACAGCTTCAAAAGCTTTTGGGTGATTCATTGCTAAATCAGCTAATACTTTTCTATTCAAATCAATGTTGTTTGCGTGAATTTTACCCATAAACTGAGAATAACTCATTCCATTGATGCGAGCACCTGCATTAATACGTTGTATCCATAATGCTCTAAAATTTCTCTTTTTTGTTTTTCTATCTCTATAAGCATAAGTAAGACCTTTTTCATAAGCATTTTTTGCTACCGTCCAAACCTTACTTCTTGCTCCAAAATAACCTTTTGTTTGCTTCAAAACTTTTCTTCTTCTGTTTCTTGCTGCAACAACATTTACACTTCTTGGCATAATTTTAAATTTTGCGAATGTTTAGCGTTCTTTTTACAGAATCTTTCGGCTAATACACTCAGATTAATACTAATTTTTATTTTATTTCATTCCCAAACACAACAAAATATTTTTCATATCACTGTCTGCTACTGTAGCCGTATGAGTTAATGCTCTTTTACGCTTAATAGTTTTCTTAGTCAAGATATGACTTTTATACGCATGTTTTCTTTTAATTTTTCCAGTACCGGTTAAAGAAAAGCGTTTCTTTGCTCCGGATTTAGTTTTCATTTTTGGCATCGCTTCAAAATTTTTATTAAGTTATTATTTTTTCTTACCGGGTTTCGGTGAGATTAAAATCTGCATTTTTTTTCCTTCTAATTTTGGCATCTGGTCTATTTTTCCATATTCATCAAGGTCTTGGGCTAATTTTAACAATAAAATTTCGCCTTGTTCTTTATATAATATCGAACGCCCTTTAAAAAACACAAATGCCTTTACTTTATTTCCTTCTTCAAGAAATTTTATTGCATGTTTAAGTTTGAAACTATAATCATGCTCGTCGGTATTTGGTCCGAAACGAATATCTTTTATAGTAACTTTCACTGATTTGCTTTGAATTTCTTTTTGTTTCTTTTTTTGTTGATACAAAAACTTCTGGTAATCAATAATTTTACAAACTGGTGGTTCTGCATTTGGAGAAATTTCTACCAAGTCGAGTTCGAGTTCGTCAGCTAAATCTAAAGCTTCACGTAAACTTACAATCATTGGTTTCTCAATATTATCACCTACAATACGAACAAACGGAGCGCGAATATATCTATTAATTTTGTGCTCATCTTGTTTTTTGTTCTGCGAAATTTTCTTATTCGTTTCTATAACTTTAACCTCCTCTTTTAATTAATAAAATTTTCTTTTATCTCATTATTTATAATTTCGGCAAAGCTTTCGGGGCTCATGCTACCCAAATCGCCTTGTCCTTGTTTTCTAACTGATAATGTATTGTTTTCGACTTCTTTTTCTCCAACAATCAAAAGATATGGGATGCGTTTTAGTTCGTTATCACGAATTTTTCGACCTATCTTTTCATTTCTGTCATCAATTTGGCCGCGAATATCGTAATTTTTTAATAAATCTAAAACTTTTTTTGCATAATTATTATATTTTTCACTAATAGGCAATAAAACGACTTGTTCGGGTGCCAACCATAAAGGAAATTTTCCTGCTGTATGTTCAATTAGAACTGCGACAAAACGCTCCATAGAACCAAAAATTGCTCTATGAATCATTATTGGGCGATGCATTTCGTTATCAGAACCTTTATATTCTAGCTCAAAACGCTCTGGCAAGTTATAATCAACTTGAATTGTGCCTAATTGCCAGGTTCTACCTAAAGCATCTTTTACCATAAAGTCTAATTTAGGACCGTAAAAAGCTGCTTCGCCAAGTTCAACGTTGGGGTTTAGTCCCATTTCTTGGGCAGCTTCCTGAATAGCTTGTTCGGCTCTTGTCCAATTTTCATCACTGCCTATGTATTTTGCTTTATCTTCTGGGTCTCGTAATGAAATTTGTGCTTTGTAGTCATTAAAATCTAAAGATTTAAAAACATACATAACAAGTTCGATAATTTTTTTAAATTCATCTTTAACTTGGTCGGGGCGACAAAAAACATGAGCGTCATCTTGAGTAAAAGAACGAACTCGAGTTAAACCATGTAACTCGCCATGTTGTTCGTAGCGATAAACTGTTCCAAATTCTGCCATGCGATAGGGTAGGTCGCGGTAAGAATATTGTCGAGCTTTGAAAATTTCGACATGATGAGGGCAGTTCATAGGTTTTAACATAAAAGCCTCACCTTCGGCGGGGGTCTGAATAGCTTGGAAAGAATCCTTCCCATACTTTTCGTAATGTCCCGATGTTTTATACAAATCGATATGACCAATATGAGGGGTTTTTACCATCTCATAATCGCGTTTTTTTAGTTCTGAGGTTAACCACGACTCTAAACGGTCTCTTAAAATTGTCCCTTTTGGTAACCATAAAGCCATGCCCATGCCAACTTTTGGAGAAAAATGAAAAAGTTCTAAATCTTTACCAATTTTCCTATGGTCTCGTTTTTTTGCTTCTTCGAGCATGAGCAAATATTCTTCTAACATTTTTTGTCTTGGAAAACTAATTGCATAAACTCGCGTAAGTTGTTTACGAGTCTCATCTCCACGCCAATAAGCGCCAGCCAATGATAATACTTGTATGGCTTTTATATAACCAGTGCTTGGTAAATGCGGACCACGACATAAATCTACAAAATTACCTTGAGAATATAGACTTATGGTTCCGTCTTCGAGTTCAGAAATTAATTCTGTTTTATAATTGTCGCCTTTTGCTTCAAAAACTAACATTGCCTCAGATTTTGAAACATCGCGTCTAACAACTGGATTATCTTGCTGACAAAGTTCTAACATTTTTTTATTAATAGTAGAAAAATCATTCTCGGAAAGAACTTTGCCATCAGGCAATTCAATATCATAATAAAAGCCGTTTTCTATTGCAGGACCTATTCCAAATTTTGTTCCAGGAAATAAAAATTCGATAGCCTCAGCTAAAATATGGGCTGAAGTATGCCAAAATGCATGTTTCCCTTCTGCATCGTCAAACTTATGCAAAATAATTTTTGCATCAGAATCAATAGAACGATTTAAATCACACAAAACACCATTAACACTAATAGCCAAAACTTCTTTAGCTAAGCGAGAACTGATATTTTCGGCTATTTGTAAGCCATTAACACCTTTTTCAAATTCTCGAACCGAACCATCTGGTAATGTTATTACTATCATCAAAAAAAATTTTCGCAAAATTAAACATTTTTAACATATAACTATCAATTTAATTGCGAAAAATTTAAAACTTTTAAAATACATGAACTTTAGTTAACACTTTGCAATATAATTGATTTACAAATTCAAAAAAAGTGATACAAAAGTTTTTATTTTACTAATAAAATTTTACTTTTGACACATTAAAATTATTAATTTTATAATTTATGAGAAAATTTTTATTATTCTTTGTTGTATTATTTGCTTTATTGGGCATTTCTTTAAATGTAAAATCTCAGAAAGACGAGAAAGAAAAACAATTTGGTATTAAGTTTAGTGGTTACGTAAAAAATGATTTTTATTACGATACGCGTGAAGTTGAGGGTGGGCGTGAAGGGCATTTATTATTTTGGCCCAAAGCTCCAAATTTTGATGCAAACGATAATGATATTAACGCTCATGGCAGTTTTCATTTTTTAGCAATTCAAACGCGTCTTACTGCTAACATTACCGGTCCTGACGCCTTAGGAGCAAAGACTTCTGCCATGTTTGAAGGCGAGTTTTTTGGACATACCGACCCCGACATTAACGGATTTAGGCTTCGTCATGCAATAATAAAATTTAATTGGGAAAAATCTGAACTTATCACAGGACAATATTGGCATCCTATGTTCATTTTAGAAAATTTTCCAGGCACAGTTTCTTTTAATACAGGTCTAGGGTTTCAACCTTTTTCAAGGAATCCACAAATTAAATATTCTTTCAAATCAGGAAATTTTAAATTAGCTGCAACTGCATTTAGCGAAAGAGATTTTCAATCTCGTAATCTAGTGGGAATTCCATCGACTGACTATATTAGAAATTCTAAAATTCCGGCAATAAATTTACACTTTAATTATGGGAAAATTAACTCCGAAGAGCAAACAGCTTTCAATACAGGGTTTGCTGTAAATTATAAAACTATCAAGCCAAGTTTAACAACAGCTTTAGGATTTATCACTAATCAAAAAATATCTTCATTGTCTGCACAAGTTTATATAATGAAAAAATTTAAGCCTATTAGTATTAAGTTTGCC
>CAYRQZ010000010.1:5484-32050 GCA_964426585.1 uncultured Bacteroidales bacterium
GGAGATGGAAGTTTTTCTAAAAATGCTATACCTGAAAATACAAAAGAAGTTTCTAACATAAGATTTATTATGGGGGTATTTTATCACTTTTAAAAAGCAAAATATGTTCGCAAAAAATGCTGGAACATAAACCAGCATTTTTTGTTTTTCCTTAGTTATTAATTTATAAATATGGAAGATAAAAAATTTGACCCTGCAAAAAAAAATAAACTTAACGATATTAAACGACTTAAAAATGTGCCACCTGAAAGAATTGTTGAGATTTTAGGTGAAAACATTTCTGGAAATCTTGTTGATTATGGTGCTGGAACAGGCTTTATTACTTCATATATTGCCGACTTAATACCCAATGCAAGAATTTTCGCCCTTGATATTGAGCAAGAAATGACAGATTATATTTTTAACAACTTAAATTATGAAAATATTTTCCCACTTACAATTCTAGACAACGAAATTCCTTTTGCAAAAAATGATTTAAACGCAGTTTGGAGCATTGCTGTATATCACGAAATGCAAAACCCAAAAATATGGTTACAAAATGTTTATAAAGCACTAAAAGATAAAGCAAAAATTCTAATAGTTGATTGGTCGCCAACACAAAACCCAGAACTTAGTATTGGTCCACCAATACAACATAGAATTAGTCCTGAAAATATCATATCCGATTTAAAATCATTAGGTTTTAAAAATGTGAAATCACATTCAGGATTTTTAAACCATTTTGCTATTAGTGGAGAAAAATAAAATAATATTGCAGAATACTATCGAATTTTTAAATAAAAAACCATAGGAAACTGCTTAAAAATGATACTTTAAAACCTACTATTTAATGGAGTAATGATTATTTTTGTAAAAATTAATTTTATTTTAAACATTAAAAACAAACAAAATGAGTACTAAGAAAATTTTAATCGTCGACGATGACATAGATGTTATCACTATTGTTACAGCAATTCTAAAAAAAGAAAATTATGAAGTTGTATCAGCTTTAAACAAAGCCGAAGGTATAGAAAAACTTCGTAGCGAAAAACCTGATTTAGCAATTTTAGACGTAATTATGACCACGCCTTATGAAGGTTTTGACATGGCAAGAGAAATGTTACATAATCCCGAATTTAAAGAAATTCCCTTCTTAATTCAATCTTCTATTGATATTTTGATTACCTCGAAATTGAGCGTTCTTGAAATGGCAAGAGAATTTAGAAAAGACCCTAATTACAAAGACTTACAAGTTCTTTTAGTTAAAAATATTACAGACGGAACTGCTGGTATAGACTATAAAGCCGAAGATGGTACTACGCATTGGTTCCCTGTTGCTGGCTTTATTCGTAAACCTGTTGAAGCACATAAACTTAACGAAGAAATTAAAAAACACCTAAAATAATTCTTTTCCTAAAAACAGAGCAAAAATAAATTTGCTCTGCTTTTTTTTTATCTTTGTTCTAACTAATGAATACTGATATTTTTAAAGATATAAAGCCATCAATTAAAATACCGCTTAAACTTAAATTGTTTTTGCCTGTATCATTTATTATTATTATTGTTGTTACATTATCCGCTATTATTTTTATAAACCTTACTATTGCAGGATATAACGACCACATAAGAAATACTCTCGAATTAGAAGTAAAAACATTAACCAAAATGTTTGACCGCGAAAGTATTTTAAAATCAGACAAAGTTGAAACTAACCTAAAAATTGCTCATAAAGTTTTTTACGAAGAAAACATTTTCTTTGCTAAAGATTCAATTAAAATAAAAGTTGAAAATCAAAATGACAATACTACTGATAGTATTTGGTTAAAAAGATTTATGCGTGGTAAAAATTACTTATATTCTGATACTATTTTTATTAATAGTTTAGAAAATCTTTTTGGTGGCACAATAACAATATTTCAAAAATTTAATAACGGTTTTGTTAGAATTGCAACAAATGTTAAAAAAGTTGACGGAACTTCTGGAATAAATACTTATATTCCAAATAACTCACCGGTTTCTGAAGCAATTTTGAAAGGTGAAAATTATTACGGAAGAGCCTTAGTAGTCGATTCGTGGTACACTACCGCATACGAACCTATTATATTAAATAACAGAATAGTTGGAATGCTTTATGTCGGTATCGAAGAAAAAGACCTTTCCGAACTTAATAAAACCTTAAATACACTAAGCATTGGTAAAAGCGGATTTCCCTTTGTTATAGATAAAGATGGAAACTTATTGATATTTCCTGAAAATAAAGAAATATTTACAAATTTAGACGAAATCTTTGAACAGTTCAAAAAACAAAATGACGGAATAATACATATTAAGTGTAAAGGCGAAAATCATACCATTAAATTTCATTATTTTGAAAAATTTCAACTTTACATTGCCGCAACTATAATTAAAGACATTGAAAATAAAAATTTAATTAATAGAGCAATTTTAGCTGCTATTATTATTGGAGTGCTAATGATTTTACTTCTTTCTATACTAATTTATCGATTTACAACAGAAAAACTTTATCGATACTTAAGCGAACTTAGAATAATTAATCGAAAATTAGCAAAAGCAGAAGCCGCTTTGATTCGCTCAGAACGATTAGCAAGTATGGGACAAATATCTGCAGGTATTGCTCACGAACTAAACAATCCACTCGGCGTTATAACAATGTATAGCAATATATTGTTAGACGAACTTCCAGAACTAGACCCTAGAGTTGAAGATTTAAAAATAATTGTTTCGCAAGCCGAACGTTGCAAAAATATTGTTGGCGGATTGTTAAACTTTGCTAGGAAAAACAAAATTAAATTTTCTGAAACTAATATTGAAGATTTTATTAAAGAAAGTTTAAAATCGATTGTTGTTCCACAAAATATTAAAGTTAATTTTGAAACTAAATTAAAATATCCAATTATTCGTATTGATTACGAGCAAATGATGCAAGCAATTACAAATCTTGAAAAGAATGCCTTGGAGGCAATGCCAGAGGGAGGAGAATTAAGTATTAATTTACAAGAAAATGAAAATGAAATTGAAATTTTTATCTCCGACACAGGTATAGGTATTAAAGAAGAAGATTTAGATAAGCTTTTTACGCCATTTTTCACAACAAAACCAATTGGCAAAGGAACAGGACTCGGGCTACCACTAGTTTACGGAATAATTAAAATGCACAGCGGAAAAATTTTAGTCGAATCTAACACAAAACCCGCAGAAGGACCTACAGGTACCGAATTTAAAATATTTTTACCACGTTTAACCTAAAATAGATTATTATGAGCACTTTAAAACTTTTAATCGTCGACGATGAGCCTTTTATTAGGGCAGGAGCATCAAGAATACTTAGAGACTTTTCTGTTGGCTATCCTTTTATGGAAGAGGATTTTTCATTTGATATACTTGAAGCCGAAACAGGTGAAAAAGCTATCGAAATTATTGATAATCAAAAAATTGATATAGTATTATTAGACAATAAGTTACCTGGAATTGAAGGCATTGAAGTCTTAGAATATATTAAAAATAAAGAATACGACATAGCTGTGATGATGATAACATCATACGCTTCACTCGATTTAGCTGTTAAGGCTACTAATAATGGCGCTTTTAGTTTTGTGCCTAAACCTTTTACTCCCGACGAACTAAAAACTTCAATTGAAAGCATAACTAAGTCGTTGTATTTAAAACGTATGACCTTAGAAATGAAAGAAGAAGGAAAACAAGTAAGATTTCAGTTTTTATCTGTCTTGTCTCACGAGTTAAAATCGCCGATTAATGCTATAGAGGGTTATATGAACATAATTAAACAAAAACAACTAGGCGATAACGTAGATGATTATTTGATGATGATTGACCGCTCTTTAGATAGATTAAACGGTATGAGAAACCTTATAATGGACTTACTTGATTTAACAAGAATGGAAAGTGGAAAAAAGGTTAGAAACCTTAAACCTGTTGATATTGTAGAAATTACTAAACATGTTATTAATACTGTTCAACCACTTGCAATTCAAAAAAATTTAAGCATTATTCTTAATAGCGAAAAAGAACTTATTTTTAATGCCGATAATAACGAAATGGAAATTATTCTAAATAATTTTATTTCAAATGCAGTAAAATATAATGTCGAAAACGGAAAAGTTTTTATCGACCTGAAAGTTGAAGACGAGCAAATTGTTATTTCAGTTAAAGATACCGGTATCGGAATGAAACAAGAAGATATTGCACTATTGTTCCAAGATTTTGTTAGAATTAAAAATGAAAAAACAAAATTCATTTCAGGTTCGGGACTGGGCTTGTCTATAGCAAAAAAAATGGTAGAACTTTATAAAGGAAAAATAAATGTTGAAAGCACACCTGATGTAGGAAGCACCTTTACTGTCATTATTCCAAATATACAATAAATGTTTTAAAACTTATATTTAGCAAATATATTTTCTTATTTTTGCAAATAAACAAACTAATAAACATTGTTAATTAAGTCCTAATAGTCGAATAATGCTAAAAGAAAAAACATTTTTTAGATAATTTATTTGCTTTTTTTTAATTAGCGATAAAATAAATTTAATTTTGTAGCAGAGATGAATGATAAAAAAATAAAAATATTGCTAATTGACAATCAAGAGATTTTTAGAATAGGTTTAAGACATATTATTGGAAAATTAAAATATACTGAGTTAATTGGCGAATTTGATAATGCCAATGATTTTTTAAATTTCCTTGATAAAGACAAACCCGATATTGTATTCATAGACATTGAATTGCCTGGAATGAACGGTATCGAAGCAAGTGAGCTAGCCTTGAAAAATTATAATAATCTTAAAATAGTTGCCCTAACAACTTGCGAAAACGAAGAATGTATTCAAAGAATGATAGATATTGGTGCTAAAGGGTATTTAATAAAAAACATTAATAAAGAAGGCTTAGAAAAAGCAATTCAAACTGTGCACAATGGTGGAACTTATTATTCAGATGAGCTTTTCGACTTTTTTACTAAACAAATTGTTCGGCAGAAAAAAATCTTAAAAAAAAATATTGAACTTACCAGACGTGAAAAAGAAATTTTGCAACTTTTATGCGAAGGACTCAACAATAAAGAAGTTGCTGACGCACTATTTATTAGCGAAAGAACAGTTTTAGGGCATAAAACTAATTTAATGACAAAAACAAATACAAAAAATTCAATAAATTTAATGGCTTATGCAATTAAGCACAAGCTAGTTGTTATATAGAGAGAACGAAACTGGTGTTTCACTCGGTCTTCAAAACCGACAGCAGGCGGATAAAACCGACTGTGGCAGGTTCGATTCCTGCTCTCTCCGCTTTTTAAAATGTGAAAAATGAAAAATGCAATTATTGTTGGAATTGGCGGTTTTATTGGTAGCGTTTGCAGATATTGGATATCTAAACTAAATTTTTACAACTTCGCTTTTTCAATACCTATTGGCACATTATTGGTAAACGTTTTGGGAAGTTTTATTATTGGAATTTTAACTGCAATATCTTTAAAAAATAATGTTATATCTCACGAAACACAATTATTTTTAATGACAGGAATATTAGGAGGATTTACAACATTCTCATCTTTTTCAAAAGAAAATTTAATCTTATTCCAAAATGCACAATATCAAAGTGTGGCTATTTACACAGTTTCGAGTGTTTTGTTGGGTTTAATTGCAGTTTTATTAGGCTATAAATTAGTTAAAATGTTTTAATTTTTAATTATTTCTATTTTCACTTTATTGTTTTAAGTAAAAATTATGTAATTTTATCTTCAAAATATTTTAATGATATTATTAAAAAAAATATGAATAAAAATTTGGAGGTATATAAGCACCTTCCCGCCGTTTCAAAACTCTTGAAATCATCAATAGTTTCTGAAAAGATTGAAATATATGGACGACAAATCGTCTTAAATTCTATTCGAAAAACTTTAGAATATTTTAGACAGCAAATGATTAATCCTGAAACAAAACTCAGCGAAGAAACAATTATCTACGAAATTTGTAAAGATTTAGAAAAATCTAATAAATCTTATTTAAAAAAAGTTGTAAATGCAAGCGGAATAATTATAAACACAAACCTAGGACGCACTCCAATTAGCGAGAGTACTTTTGATAAAGCAAAAGAAATTGCCTGTAATTATTCTAACTTAGAGTTCGACCTGATTGCAGGAAAAAGAGGAAACAGAAATTCACACTTAAAAGAAATTTTATGTCAATTAACCGGTGCAGAGGATGCTTTGATTGTTAATAACGCAGCGGCAGCTGTTTTGCTCTGTTTGAATACATTTGCAAAAAGAAAAGAAGTTATAGTTTCGCGGGGCGAACTTATCGAAATTGGTGGCTCGTTTCGTATTCCCGAAGTTATGAAAGCTGCAGGCTGTAAAATGATTGAAGTAGGTACAACAAATAAAACAAAAATTTCCGATTATCAAAACGCCATAAATAGAAAAACAGCACTCTTATTCAAAGCTCATCAATCAAATTTTGTTATAAAAGGATTTACAGAAGAAGTTAATTTAAAAGACCTAGTAAATTTAGGAAGAAAACATAATTTACCAACAATTTATGACCTAGGCTCAGGTTTATTAGAAAAATCTGAGTTTAAAGCTTTAAATAAACAAATTGACGTAAAAACATCTTTAAAATTAGGAGCGGATTTAATTATCTTTAGTGGCGACAAACTTTTAGGAGGACCCCAAGCAGGAATAATTATTGGTAAAAAACAACTTGTTAAAATTCTAGAAAAAAACCAGCTTTTACGAGCCTTAAGAGTTGATAAAACCACAATAGCCCTTCTCGAAGCTAGTTTTAAATTGTTTTTGAATAAAAACGAATTATATGATCAAAACTTTATTTTCCAAACTCTGTCTTTAAGTAAAAATCAAATTAAAAATAAAGCAGAAATTTTATTAAAATCACTTAAAGAAAAAAATATTCAAGCAGAAATAATTCCAAACAAAACATTGATTGGTGGCGGTACAAATCCCGAAAACGAAATTGACAGTTTTGCAGTAAAAATTATATTTAGCCAAAATAAAAAGGAAAATTCAAACATTTCTGCAAAAATTTATAAGCAACTTATGTTAACAGATATTCCAATTATTGGAATATTGCGTAAAGGCGAATTATTATTTGACCTTATTGCCTGCAGTGAAAATGAAATACTACATATTTCAAAAACATTGGAAACAGTTCTGAAAAAATTATAAATAACAAATGAAGCATTTAATTATTGGCACAGCTGGGCATATTGACCATGGAAAAACATCTTTAATAAAAATGCTTTCAGGAATTGATTGCGATACTCATAAAGCCGAAAAAGAAAGAGGTATCACTATTAATCTCGGTTTTTCACATTTAGACTTGCCAACAGGTAATTCCATCGGAATTATTGATATGCCAGGTCACAAAGATTTTATAAATACAATGATTAGTGGGGCAGGGAGTATTAATTTAGTTTTGCTTTTAATTGCTGCTGACGAAGGAATTATGCCTCAAACTACTGAACATTTGAACATTATAAACGCTCTTGGAATTAAAAACGGAATTATTGTTTTATCAAAAATTGATTTAGTTGATGACGAATTAATAGAAATTGCAAAATCTGAAATTAAAGATTTTCTTAAAGATACTATCCTCGAAAATTCACCAATTATTAGTATTTCTTCAAAATCTGGACTTGGAAAACAAGAATTAATTGATGAATTAGAAAATTTTGTTGCAAAATTTCAAAATTCTGAAATTAAAGATAATTTCAGAATGTACATAGACAGGCTTTTTGTTGTAAAAGGTCATGGTAATATTGTTACAGGGTCGGTTATTGACGGCAAGTTAAAGGTCGGAGATGAAGTTTTTATAAATCAGTTTAATGCAAAATCTTTAAGAGTTAGAGCTATTGAAAAACACGGAAAACCTGTAGAATCAGTGCAAAAAGGAGATAGAGCTGCAATTAATCTTATAGGAATTAAACAAGAAGAGATAGAAAAGGGCTTACTAGTTAGTAAATACAAAATTCAAGCCACAAAAATAATTGACGTTTACATAAAAATATTTGAAAATGCACCTGAAATTAAACTTTGGAACGATATTGTTTTCTTGTCAGGAAGCTACCAATCAACTGCTAAACTCCATTTATTAAATAAAAATAACCTGAGAGGCAGTGCTGAGGCAGTCGCACAAATTCATTTGAATAAAGAGTTTTATGGTCAAACAAAAGATAAGTTCATTTTTAGAAACTCGTCTGATGATATTAGCATAGGAGGCGGGTTTAT
This sequence comes from uncultured Bacteroidales bacterium, assembly GCA_964426585.1. GTDB lineage: Bacteria > Bacteroidota > Bacteroidia > Bacteroidales > ML635J-15 > Bact-19. The sequence continues at coordinate 13,739 of CAYRQZ010000010.1, forward strand.
AATAGACGAACAGCCTTTACATCACAAAAGAAATAACACAGAACTAAGCAAATCTTTAATGGATATTGCAATAAATATGATTAATGGTAATGATTTTGAAGGGAATATTTTAAGAATTATTGAAAAACAAGCAAGGCCATTTGACATTCAGGACGTTAGTGCAAAACTTCAAATTTCTAAGAAGGATATCACAAACAGTTTATGCGAAAAAAACGAAAATATAATTATTTATAATAATGAAGTTTTAATTTACAAACGTTTTAACAAAATGTTTCAAGACAAAATTCTTAATTCACTTAAAGACTTCCACAAAAAAAATTATATTTTCGATATAGGAATGAAAGTCGATGAAATTCTTGGAAAATTAAATCTCGAAAAATCAAATTTAACAAAGCAATATCTAAAATATACATTAGAAAGTTTAAATGAAAATAATGAAATTGAGAACTTTAATAACACTTGGATAATTAAAAACCACAAAGCTAATATTGATTCTAAAACAAAAGCAGAATTAAACTGGTTAGAAACTGAGTTTTTAAACTATAAGGATGAAAAACCTGTAATTCCAGAAATTGAAGAAAAAGCAGTTCTAGAAAATATTAGTTCAGTAAAATTTAAACTTTTCTTAAATTTCTTAGTTTATAAAAACATACTTATCACTTATAACGGTGATTACATGCACAAATCAATTTTTCAATCGGCAAAGACAAAACTTTTAGATTATTTAAATTCTAAGCCTAATGGTATTTCGATTCCTGAGTACAAAGAAATTATTACAGGAACAAAAAAATTTAGAGGATTTCTTTCCGATGTTTTAGAAAGCGAAGGGCTTATTCGGTTTTCAAAAGATGAAAATTTAGAATCTGTTTTAAGTAAGAAATAGCCGTTTGTAAAGTAAAAACTAAAAAAGCAAGAAATTCATTTTAGTTTTAAAATTAGTATGCTTATTAAAATAATTTAAGAATAATTTTTCAAAATAATGAAAATCATTTTTAAATTTGTGCTAACAAAACAAGCTAATGAAACTTAAAGCAAATCTCATCAAAATAACAGGGTTAGTGCAGGGTGTAGGCTTTAGACCATTTATTTACAAACATGCACTAAAATATTCCATTTTTGGTTGGGTAGAAAATAGAAATGACGGAGTTTTAGTTCATGCCGAAGGAGACGAAGATAATTTGAAGAATTTTATTAAAACTATTCCTCTAACAGCGCCACAAGCATCATATATAAAAAATATTTTAGCCGAAAATATAAAAATTGAGAATTATACAAGTTTTTTTATTAAAAAAAGTGAAAATATTTCAAATGAAATTACAGAAATTTCACCCGATATTGCTGTTTGTGAAGATTGTTTACACGACATAAAAACACAAAAACATAGAATAAATTACCCACTTACAAATTGCACAAATTGTGGACCACGATTTACAATCATTAGAGATTTGCCTTACGATAGAGCAAAAACCACTATGCAAAATTTTGAAATGTGCCCGATTTGCAAAAGTGAATACGAAAATATTTTAGACAGAAGATTTCATGCACAACCTGTGGCTTGTAATAATTGTGGTCCTAGTTATAATTTAATTATAGATAATTCAGAAATTACAGATTTAGAAACAATTATTAAACTTAGTGCAGAATTAATTGACCAAGGTAAACTCGTAAGTATTAAAGGTTTAGGTGGGTTTTTTATAGCTTGCGATGCCTTAAACGAAACTGCTGTGGAAAATTTACGAAAAGCAAAAGCACGCGATTTAAAACCTTTTGCTGTAATGTGCGCCGACCTTGCTACTGCGAAAAAGTATACTATAATTTCAAAACAAGAAGAAAAATCACTTATATCGTGGCGACGACCAATAGTTTTGCTTAAAACAAAAATAGAACTTGCAAAAGCAGTATGCTCTAATATGGATAGAACAGGAGTTATGCTTCCATATATGCCTTTTCATTATCTTTTATTTGAAAAATTAAAAACAAAAATTATTGTTCTCACAAGCGGTAATATTTCCGAAAACCCAATTATTATTGATAACCAACAAGCAAAGGAACTTTTATTACCAATTTCAGAGGCGCTTGTGAGTTATAATAGAGAAATTTTTAACAGAGTTGACGATTCAATAGAAATAATTATTAATTCAAAACCACGTATAATTAGGCGTTCGAGGGCTTATGTGCCAAACCCAATATTTTTGAATTTTGACGCCGAAGGTATTTTTGCAGCAGGTGCGGAATTAGTAAACTGCTTTTGCATTGGAAAACAAAACCAAGCTTTCGTAAGTCAGCATATTGGAGATATTAAAAATTATAAAACTTACGAATTTTATACCGAATCAATAAATCGTTTCAAACAAATGTTTCGTTTAAATATTAATTTTACAGCTTACGATTTACATCCAGAATATTTTTCTACAAAATATGCCAAGGAAATTGGAATAAAGGGAATTGCAGTTCAACATCATCATGCACATATAGCTTCATGTATGGCTGAACATGGAATTGACGAAAAAGTTATTGGGATAGCCATGGACGGCACAGGCTTAGGAGATGATAATAAAATTTGGGGAGGTGAATTTTTTATTTGCGATTATTTAGAATATAAAAGAGTTTCACATTTCGACTATGTCCCAATTCCTGGTGGAGATAAAGCCACAGAAGAGCCTTGGCGCACAGGACTGTCTTATCTTTATAAATATCTTGACAAAGAGGCTTTGAAATTAAATCTTGATTTTCTAAAAAATATTCCAAAAGAGAAAATTGAAATAATTATTTCTGCGATTAACAATAAATTAAATTGTCCAGAAAGTTCTTCTGCTGGACGACTTTTTGATGCTGTTTCGGCAATTACAAACATTTGCCCAATCTCTGGATTTCATGCCGAGGCACCAATGCGTTTAGAAGCCTGTTTAAAAACCAATACTAAGCAAAAATATGATGTAGAACTTGGCGAAATAGTTTCGTTTGAAAAAACTTTTATTCAAATTGTAGAAGATATTAAAAATAATATTTCAGTTTCAGAAATTTCGGCAAAATTTCACAATACTCTTGTATTCGCAATAGTAGAAAATGCAAAAAGTATTAGAAATTTTTCAGGAATTAATAAAATTGTTTTGTCGGGTGGTAGTTTTCAGAATGCATATTTATTAAAAAATGTTGAAAATAAGCTTAAAGCAAACAATTTTATTGTATATTCGCATAGTAAAATACCTACTAATGATGGTGGTATAGCATTGGGACAGCTCGCAATAGCTGCAAAATATAGAAGTAATATTAAAAACAAGAAAATATGTGTTTAAGTATTCCAGCAAAAGTTATTAAAATTGACGGCGACACAGCTATTGTTTCGGTTGGCGGAGCAGAATATGAGGCAAATTTAGAAATGGTTGATGATGTGAATGTTGGAGATTATATTTTACTTCATGCAGGTTTAGCAATTGAAAAACTTAGCGAAGAAGATGCATTAGAAAGTTTAAAAATTTTTGATGACTTTAAAGAACTAAACGAATTGCTCGACCAAGAAGAAAAAGAAACAGGAAAACGAATAGTTTAAAACAAAGAACCGAATATGAAATATATTGATGAATACAGAGATAAGACTTTGGTTTTAAAACTTCTTGAAGAAATAAAGAAAATCTCAAAAACAAAAGTTTCATTTATGGAAGTTTGTGGTGGGCATACTATGGCAATTCAAAAATTTGGGATTCCCTCACTTTTACCCTCAAATATCGAATTGTTATCAGGACCAGGTTGTCCTGTCTGTGTTTCCTCACGTGAATTTATTGACAAATCAATTGCATATTCTAGATTAAACGAAGTAATAATAACAACTTACGGAGATTTAATTCGTGTGCCAGGTTCGAGTTCAAGTTTGGACAAAGAAAAAGCAAAAGGTTCTGACATTCGAATAGTTTATTCTATACTTGATGCTTTGCAAATTGCACGCGAAAATCCTAATAAAAAAATCATTTTTTTAGGAATAGGTTTTGAGACAACTTCACCAGGTTCGGCTATAGGAATTACAAAAGCATATCAAGAAAAACTAAATAATTTTTTTCTATTTTCTTCACACAAAATAATGCCACCCGCAATGTCTGCTTTAATTGATGAAGGAGTGAAAATTAACGGATATATAGCACCAGGTCATGTTAGTACAATTACTGGCACAAGTATTTATGATGCTATACCCGAAAAATACGGTTTATCTTGTGTAATTTCAGGATTTGAACCTGTTGACTTGTTGCAATCAATTTATATGTTAGTGCGTCAGGTTGAAGTAAAATCACCAAAAGTTGAAATACAATACAAACGGGTTGTAAAACCGGAAGGGAATTTAAAAGCTCAAAATTTACTTAACGAAGTTTTTGAACTTTCTAGTGATTGGTGGCGAGGATTAGGAATTTTGGAGAATAGTGGCTTAAAACTTCGCGAGAAATACAGAAATCACGATGCCGAAATTAATATTCCCATAAAAGTTGAGCCTACACGCGAAGATAAGGGCTGTATTTGTGGCGAAATTTTAAAAGGATTGAAAAAACCAAAAGACTGTAAACTTTTTGCAAAAGCTTGTACGCCTGCCGATCCTGTGGGAGCTTGCATGGTTTCTCACGAAGGTTCTTGTGCTGCATATTTTAGATATAACAGAGATTAAAACAAATTTATGAAAAACGACAAAATTCTTTTAGGACACGGTAGCGGAGGCGAACTTTCTAACGAATTAATTAAGAAAATTTTTGTGAAAAATTTTTCAAACGAAATTTTGGATAAACAATGCGATGCTTCAATTTTAGAAATAAATCAAGCTAATATTGCTTTCACAACCGATTCTTTTGTTGTTGACCCGATATTTTTCCCAGGTGGCGATATTGGAAAGCTTGCTGTTTGCGGAACAGTTAACGACATTGCGGTTTCGGGTGCGAAAGCTTTATATTTAAGCTCGGCTTTTATTATAGAAGAAGGATTTTCGTTTGAAGAACTGAACAAAATTGTTGAAAGTATGGCTCTCGAAGCCAAAAACGCAGGAATAAAAATCGTTACGGGCGACACAAAAGTTGTAAATAAAGGTAAATGCGACAAAATTTTTATAAATACCACAGGTATAGGCAGTATTCCCAAAAATCGTAAACATATTGGAACTGGAAAAAATATAAAAGTCGGTGATAAAATAATTATTAACGGAAGCATTGGCGACCACGGAATTGCAGTAATGAGTGCACGAAATGAGCTGAAAATATCATCACCTGTGCTTTCAGATTGTGCCTGCTTGCATAAATTAATTGCTAAATCTTTCGAAATAAGCGAAAATATTAAATTTATGCGAGATGCTACAAGAGGTGGGTTAGCAACAGTTTTAGCCGAATTGGTTGAAAAACAAAATTTCGGAATTGACATTTTTGAAGAAAATATACCTATCAAAGAAAGTGTGCGTGGCATGTGCGAACTTTTAGGATTTGATCCATTTTATGTCGCTAACGAAGGAAAATTTGTTATGATTGTTGACTCAAAAGATGCTGATGGTATTGTTAATATGTTGAAAACACAAGAACACGGACAAAACTCTTCTATAATAGGCGAAATTGTTGACAAACATCATGGGAAAAGTATTTTAAACACAAATATTGGTGGGCAAAGAATTTTAGATATGCTTTCAGGAGAACAATTGCCACGTATTTGTTAAAAATTTAACTAATTATTTTTTTAATTTACGAAGAAAAAAAATTACATTTGAAAAAATAATAATAATGCACGAATTATCACTAGCCATAAATATTGTCGAAACAGTTCAAGAGGTTGCTATACAGGAAAAATTGACTTCAATTTTTGAAATTGAAATGGAGGTCGGCGACCTTTCGGGAGTAATTGTTGAAGCACTCGAGTTTGCAATGGAAGAAGCTGTTAAAAATACTATTATAGAAAAAGCAAAACGAACAATTATAAAAGTGTCTGCAATAGCAAAATGCAATGAATGTAATACAGAGTATAATTTAGACGATGTGTTTACTCCTTGTCCTAATTGTGCTAGCTTTAATAATGAAATTATTGCAGGTAGAGAATTTAAACTTTATAAAATAAAAGGAAGTAAAAAATAAAATTAATACTATGTGTGGAACTTGCGGCTGCGGAGAAGAAAATTCCGTAACAATCAGAAAACCAGGTGAGGAAAATCATTCTCACTATCATACACATGCTGACGGCAGTGTACATTCTCATACTCACCATCACGATGGGCAACATAATCACGACCTTCCAGAGGCTCACAATCACGAACATGAGCACGAACATCATCATGACCATTCACATTTGGTTGAAATAAAGTTAGAGCAAGATATTTTACAAAAAAACAATTTGCTTGCAGAAAGGAATCGCGGTTATTTTGAAGCAAAAAATATTTTTGCAATGAATCTTGTTTCTTCGCCAGGTTCGGGCAAAACCTCTTTGTTAGAAAAAACCATAAAAGATAAAAGTCAAAATTTTGATTTTTTCATTATAGAAGGCGACCAACAAACGATGAACGATGCTCAACGTATTCACGAAGCAGGAGCGCCTGTTGTTCAAATAAATACAGGACAAGGTTGCCATTTAGATGCCAATATGGTAAATAAGGCTGTGAAACAATTAGAAATTAAAGAAAATTCTGTGCTTATAATTGAAAATGTTGGTAATTTAGTTTGTCCGGCTATGTTTGATTTAGGCGAAACAAAAAGAGTAGTAATTATCAGCATTACCGAAGGCGAAGATAAACCAATAAAATATCCCGAAATGTTTAGAACTTCTGATCTCTGCATTATTAATAAAATGGATTTATTACCGTATTTAGATTTCGATATTCAAAAACTAAAAAATTATGCTAAGCAAGTAAATCACCATTTAGAATTTATTGAAATGTCGGTAAAAACTGGCGAAGGTGTGGACGAATGGTATAATTGGTTAGAAAAAAACTCTCAAAAATAAAACTATGAGTGAAATTTGGATTTTAACACTTACAGCTATTAGCATTGCTTTTGTTCATACAGTAATCGGTCCTGACCACTATCTTCCTTTTATAGTAATGTCCAAAGCAAGAAATTGGTCATTATTTAAAACAATAAGAATTACTATTTTATGTGGACTTGGACATGTTATGAGTTCTATTGTTATTGGTATTGTTGGTATAGCGGCAGGTATTGCTATCCACAAAATTGAGATTTTTGAAGGTTATAGAGGTAATGTAGCAGCTTGGGCTATAATTTTATTCGGGTTTGGTTATTTAATTTACGGAATAATAAAAGCTAAGAAAAAGCATTCGCACACTCATATTCACATTAACGAAGACGGTACTTATGAAACACATAAGCATACACATTATCACCCCGAAACTACTACGCACCAACATAAGAACGGCGAAACAGCAACAAAAAAAGCTAATATTACTCCTTGGGTTTTATTCACAATATTCTTGCTTGGTCCTTGCGAACCACTTATTCCGCTATTAATGTACCCAGCAGCAGCCCATTCTGTTGTCGGCACTGTAATTGTCGCTTCTGCATTTTCATTAGTTACTATTGCAACTATGATTGCAATAGTTGTTTTAGCTTATTTTGGTTTTTCATTTATCAAAACTAATATTTTAGAAAAATATATGCACGCACTCGCAGGTGCTATGATTTTGTTGAGTGGGCTTGCAATAGTATTTTTAGGCTTATAATTTTTATGCAATGAATTTATCGGAAAAAACTGTCGAAAGGCTTTTACTTTGTCGAAGAGAATTACTAAAATATAGGTTCATTCATAAACCCCATATTTTCTCTAACGATTTAGCAAGAATTTTAAATATAAAACCCGAACAATTACGCCAAGATTTTCTTGCGGCAAAAATTTCGGCTGGTAGCAATAGAAATGGTTATGATGTAAATCTTTTAATTGAAGAAATTGAAGAAAAAGTCGCACTTAAAAAAATGAAAAAAGTTGCATTTATTGGTGATGCTTCTTTAGTTGATGTTTATAAAAATTTTATCGACTCAAACTTAATAGAGTTTAAACTTGAAGCTATTTTTAGTTTTAACCCTAACAATAAATCAGAACACAATATCCTCTGTTTTACCTTTGACAAAATGGTAGAAATAATTAATAATTTTAATATCGAGATTGTTATTATTGCTGCTTGTGCAGAACTTGTAAAAGATGTTGTAGATAGTTTATTGCTTTGTAATATTAAAGGGATAATTAATTTATCATCGCAAAATATTTTACCCGTAAACGGAATTATTATCGAAAATTTTGATTTACTTTCTGCAATCGAAAAAGTAAATTTTCAAATAAATTTTAATGAAGAATTAGAAAATATTAAAGCCAAAACAAAAAAGAAATAATGGAAGAAAAATTTTATCCTGAAAATGTATTACAAAGAATTTCTTCAAAATACAATTTGAATACTGTTGATAAAGAAAGTGTTTTGGAAAACTTAAAATTTATAAATGCAAAATTAGAAAATTGCCTGCGAGATTATCTTCTGATATATGATTCTTACCGTTTTATAAAAACTGATAAAAATTTAATGTTTATTTCAAGAGATTTGTGGCAATCAGAACTTACTAATTTTAAAAATAATTTAGAAGAAAAATTTCGAGAGTTGGAAAAAGGATGCATTTAGTTGAAAATTAAGCTAAAAATATTTAAGAAAAATTTCATACATTCCCCATTGAATTAGGTAAAATCATTGAGAATTACTCGTTTATTTTAAAAGAAAATACGTCATAATTTGATTGCCTGTTCAAATTTGTGATAGCAGAGTGACTTACTAAGAACTGACATTGTCTATTCTTTCAAACCGTGCTTAGCCCTGAAAGAATAGTCTTTTTCAGCTTGTGTTGATTTGATTATTAGGCTCTAATGATTTGTTAACTATATTCACTTATATATTATTTCGGTTAAAATTTTAACAATTTAATTCTCCAAAGTTTTCAGTTTTTACAAAATTTTATTATATATATTTGTTGCATTAAGCAAATTTAAACGATATGAAACGATTTTATTTATTTTCGCTAGTAACATTTTTTTTAGTATTAATGTCAAATGCTCAAAGTATTTTAGACGATACTATAAGGTTAAAAGAGGTTGTGATTACAGCAACAAAAACAGAAGTTACCCGTAATAATATTCCATTAACAATTTCGGTTATTAACAAAACAGAAATTGAAAACAGCAACGAGTCGGCTTTGTTGCCGGTAATTAGCGACAATGTTCCTGGTGTTTTTGTAACAGAACGTGGAGTAACAGGCTTTGGAGTTTCGGGTGGAGCAGCGGGGCAAATTAGCATTAGAGGTGTAGGTGGCAGTCCAAATACCCAAGTACTTTTATTATTAGATGGTCAACCGCAATATATGGGAATTATGGGTCATCCTTTACCCGATGCTTATGTTGCAAGCGACGTAGAACGTGTTGAAGTAGTTAAAGGACCTGCTTCAATTTTATACGGTTCAAATGCAATGGGAGGGGTTATAAATATTATAACAAAAAAACAGAAAACTGATGGTATCTCGGTAAATGCAAGAGCTTCGTATGGTTCATTTAACACTCAAAAATATATGGCGAGTGCAGGTTTTAGAAAAAGCGGATTTAATGCTTTTATTTCTTATAACCACGACCAAACCGATGGACATAGGAACAATTCAAATTTTAAAATTGATAATGCTTATGCAAAACTTGGATATGATATTACAAAAAAAATTGCTGTTTCGGCTGATATAAGCCTTGCTAAATTTGAAGCCACAGATCCAGGACCCGTAGGAACATTAGACCTTTCTTATATTAACAATCCGCATTGGATAGATATTTTAAGAGGAAAGGCTTCTTTTTCTATTGAAAACAAATTTTCAAAATCAGAAGGTGCCTTAAAACTTTTCCACAACTTTGGTGAACATAAACTTTATGACGGTTTTCATTCAAATGATATTAACTCCGGACTAATGTTATATCAAAGTTTTAAACCTTTTGCAGGAAATCTAACTACTGCAGGTTTTGATTTTAAAACTTTTGGCGGATTTGCAGAAAATGTTTTAGCAATGGGCGGTGCTGGTATGACTTTAAGCGATACTAGCCTTTACGAAATGGCTGGATATATTCTTTCACAGCAAAACTTTAATGAAATTTTAATCCTAAATGCAGGTCTTAGGTTAGAAAATCACTCAGTATTTGGCTTAGAATGGATTCCACAAGTTGGTTTAAGTCATAATATCACAGATAATTCTACTATAAAAGCAATAGTTTCTAAAGGTTTTCGTAGTCCAACTATCAGAGAATTATACATGTTCCCTCCACAAAACCCAGACCTTTTGCCCGAAAGTTTAATGAATTATGAATTAGGTTTTTTAGAAACTATTAACGAAAATATTGATTACGAAATTACAGTTTTTCACAATAGGGGACAAAACATGATTAAAACTGTTATGATTGGCGGTGTCCCGCTAAATGTAAATACAGGCAAGTTCAAAAATTTTGGAGGGGAGTTTTTAACTAATATTAGAGTAAATAAAGATTTAAGATTTCATGTAAATTATAGTTACCTCTACATGGAAAATCCAATAATTGCATCGCCAGAACATTCTGCATATTTTAGTGGTAATTATAGAATTAAAGATTTAAGTTTAAATGTAAATCTTCAATATATACACGGACTTTATACATTTGTTGCAAGTAACCCAGATAACAACGTTAAAGTAAATTATCTAGTTCTAAATTCAAGACTGTCTTACAATATTACAAAATTTTTTAATGTATTTGTTGGAGTTAACAATATTTTAGATTCAAAATATGAAATTAATTATCAATATCCAATGCCAGGGATTAATTTTAATGCTGGATTGAACTTTAAATTATTTAAAGAATTGTAATTTTACAGAATATTAAAATATTTCAAATGTCAAGAATAAAAGTTGTTTTCATAATTTTGTTTTTTGTTTTTGTAAAAATGAGCCTTTTTGCCCATTCGGGCAAGGCTCGTTTTCACGTTATAATCGACACCGACTGTGCACCTGATGATTTAAGAGCCATTAATTTAATTTTAGCCTCAGCAGATTTTGAAGTATTAGCAATTACCACAAGCGATGGGCTTCTAAGCCCCGAAGAAGGCTATAAAAAAATAAGAGCTATGCTCAAACATTTCGGACACGAAGGCATCCCGCTTGCTTACGGCAACAAAACTAAAAAAGACAAAATAGGCTGTAATCAGCTTTGCTTAAGTGTTAATTGGGGTGATGAAAATGGCATTACTCTTCCTGCAAAACCTCGAGCTGCAGAATTAATTAGCAAAGAAATATACGAAGAAGAGGAGCCTGTATATTTAATATGCTTAGGTCCGCTTACAAATATTGCAGAAGCCTTAAAAGACAAAGAACTTCACTCTCAAATTGCACAAATTTTATGGTATAGGGGCGATTCGCAGGCGGGTTTTAATTTTAATATTGACATAGAGGCTGCAAAATTTATTGCTGAAAGCAAAACTTTAAACAAAGTATTTTTTTATACTCCCAAAGAAAAAGAAAATTTTATTACAACAAAATTTTTAAAAAAAATATCATTAATTCAAAGCCCTTATGCTGAATTAATTTATGAATCGCATAAAAATCAAGCTGTTCAAGAAAAAATTAAAGATAAATTTTATAGATTTTGGGATGATTTATTGCCTATTTATTTAATAAATCCCGAATTGTTTGCTGAAAATTTAGAAAACGATATATTAATTGTTAGTCCAAAAAGTAAAAATTACAAAAATTTAGAGTTTGAATATTTAAAAATTTTAGACAGTAAACATCAATATGAAAACAAAGTTTTTAAAGATTTTCCAATATCACCCGAATATTACGCCGATGATATTAAGCCTTTTGTTAAGGATATAATTAATCGTCATGGATATTCCGAGTTTCGCTCTGGCGTTATAACAAATGAAATGCACGGTCATTTTGGAATTTATTCTATTATTGGTCTTAAAATGGGGATAAGAGTGAGGCAATATTTTAACATTTCTTTGGACGATGTAGAAATTGTTTCTTATGCCGGCTTAAGCACTCCGCTAAGTTGTATGAACGATGGCTTGCAAGTAGGAACAGGCGGAACAATAGGTCATGGATTAATATCTGTTTCGGAAGAAAGTAGAAAACGTCCTGAAGCTAAATTTGTGTTTAAAGATAGAGAAATTACTTTAAGATTAAAAGATGAATATTTAAAACAAATTCAAACAGATATAAAAGCTACAATAGCCAAATGCGGTAATCTCACGCCTGAATATTGGGAAGAATTACGCCAATACGCCATAAAATACTGGTTAGAGTTTGATAGGATGGAAATATTTGAGATTATAGAAAATTAAAAAAACTTGTATCTACTACGAGACAGCGACAAAGATTAATGCCAAATTTTAGCCGTACAGCTCAGTTTTTGAAAAACTTGCTACTTACTATTATTTTCTTTTCACGCCAATCCCTCTTATTGCAGGAATTCCGGTAATAAAATGAGGGATATAAAAAAAATCTACTTCAATTACAGCATCAAAGCCTTTTTCGAGAGCTTTTTTTGACAATTCCGAAACAAGTTTTTCGTTTGATGTAAAGATAGATCGTGAAATTTCAATGAAAGCTAATTTTTCGTATTTAAAACTAGGATAATCATTTACAAAGAAAATAGTTGAATTGATAGTTTGTTTCTGATTTTCTTGATATGGCAAAACCTTTACACCAGTACAAGATAGCAATGCATTTGTTATAATAATACTAAGTATATAAAATTTGATTTTGCTTTGTTCCATTTTCACAGCTCTTTTTTTAAGTAACGTTAAATTTAATGTAAAATTGTTTGTTAGTATACTTTTTTAATTAAGCCTCTTTTTTTTAAATAATATTTTAATTTATGCGGTTTTAAATTTTTTTGCTGATTCTATAAGTTTAGGTAATACTACGAAAGCGTCAGCTATAATTCCATAATTTGCATATTTAAAAATAGGGGCATCTTTATCTTTGTCAATAGCAACGATTACTTTTGATGCTGAAACTCCTCCTATATGCTGAATAGCACCAGAAATTCCGATTGCAATATACAAATCAGGGGCAATAATTTTGCCAGTTTGTCCGACATGTTCCTCGTGAGATCGCCAACCTTCGTCAGAAACAGGGCGTGAACAAGCTAGACCTGCTCCAAGTATTTCGGCTAATTCTTCTATCTGTCCCCAGTTATCTCCTGATTTTAATCCTCTACCACCAGAAACAACAATGTTAGCTTCTGTAAGAACAATTTTACCACTAGCTATATCTTTGGAAATTATTTTTGTTTTCCCAATAGCATTTGTTTTAGGGCAATAATCTTCGATATTAATTTCTTGTTGATTTTCAGTAATAACAGTAGCGTTAGGGTTAATTGTTAATACAGCATTTTGTGAGTTAACCTGTACATTTTGATATGCAGCACCGTTAAAAGATTTTCTATTAAAAACTAAAGGTGAGTAAGAGCTAGGAATGCTAACAATTCCACTAATTAGAGCAGCTTTAAGTCTGACTGCTAGCCTAGGAGCAATAGCTTTACCAATGTTAGAATTTGCAAAAATGAAAGTATTAGCATTTTCTTTAATGGCTAGTTCTTCAAAAAGTTTTGTATAAGTTTGACTATCGTGGGTTTCCCATTCGGGGGAATTAATAGAAATAATTTTGTTAGCTCCGTATTTTGCTAAAAGTGCTAGTTGTTCATTAGGTAAATTTCCAATTGAGATGGCTACAACAGATTGTTGGGTATTTTTTGCAATATTTACAGCATAGGAAATAGCTTCGAAACTACTTTTTTTGATTTTTGCGTTTCTATTTTCTGAAAAAACAATAATTGACATAATATATTTATTTAAATTTCATTAAGATGTTGATTTATAATACTTTGGCTTCACTATGTAAAAGTTCTATAAGTTTATCGGTATCTTCAGCTTCTAGCATTTTGCAATCAGCTTTTGCTGGTGGCACTTCAAAATTTAAAGCATTACTAAGTATTTCTGTTTGTATTGGAGCAGAGATTTTAATAGGTTTAGTTCTAGCCATCATAATTCCTCTCATAGCAGGTATTCTTGGATTAATGCAAATTCCTTTTTGTACAATGCAAACGAAAGGTGCCTGCATATTTAAAATTTCTTTACCTCCATCAATTTCTCTTTTTAGAATAATTTCGTCATTATTAAATTCAAAAGACGACACAGCAGAAACAGATGGTATGTCCAAAAATTCGGCTATCATGCTACCAACGGCAGAAGAGTTGAAGTCGGAAGATTCTATACCGGCAAAAATAATGTCATAATTTTCGTTTTTTGCAACTTCGGCAATTTGAGCGGCAATATAATATGCATCTATAGGGTCGGCATCGATTCTGAAAGCGTCGTCGGCGCCAATTGCAAGGGCTTTTCTAATAGTTGGTTCGGCGTCAGCTTTTCCGACATTAATAACTGAAACTTTTTCAATTTTGCCATTAGCTTGTTCTTTAATTTCGAGAGCTCTAGTTAGTGCAAGTTCATCCCAAGGGTTTATTACCCATTGTACACCGTTGGTGTCAAGTTGTTTCATACTTGGGTCAAATTTAATTTTTGTTGTTGTGTCAGGAACATTTCCAGTGCAAACGAGAATTTTCATATTTCAAATAATCTATTAAATAATAATTTTAAAAATTTGTACAAATATAATCTATTCTTTTAAAATAGCTCTTGAAATTACTATTTTTTGAATTTCGGAAGTTCCTTCATAAATTTGTGTTAGTTTTGCTTCTCTCATTAATCTTTCGACATGATATTCTTTAACGTATCCGTAACCTCCGTGAATTTGTACAGCTTCGGTTGTAATTTCCATAGCAGCGTCAGCACAATATTGTTTAGCCATAGCGCTAATTAGCGAATAATTCATTTGCTTGTCTTTTTGCCAGGCTGATTTATACACGAGGTTTCTACCATTTTCGATTTTCACTGCCATTTCGGCGAGTTTAAAAGCAATAGCTTGGTGATTAACAATTTCAGTTCCGAATGCTTTTCTTTCTTTTGCGTATTTTAGTGCTAAATTAAATGCTCCTTCTGCTATTCCGATAGCTTGTGCCGCAATTCCTATACGTCCTCCATCAAGGAGTTGCATTGCAAATTTGAATCCGAATCCGTCTTCACCAATTCTATTTATTTTAGGGACTTTCACATCAGTAAACATTACAGAATGAGTGTCTGAGCTTCTCATTCCCATTTTGTCTTCGTGAGGTCCTAATGTAATCCCTGGGCTATTTCTATCCACAATAAATGCGTTTATCCCTTTGTGTTTAAGATCGGGATGAGTTTGTGCTATAACAATATAGGTTCCAGCTGTATTTGCACTAGTTATCCAATTTTTTGTACCATTTAATAAATAATAATCGCCTTTATCTTCTGCGGTTGTTTTTTGGGAAGTTGCGTCTGATCCTGCTTCGGGTTCGGAAAGTAGAAAAGCTCCAATTTTATTACCCTTGGCTAAATCTGGCAAAAATTTTTCTTTTTGTTCTTTATTTCCATAATGTTCTATTCCATAGCAAGCGAGCGAATTATGCACAGCCAGCACAACAGCAGTGGCAGCATCAATTTTTGCAATCTCTTCAAGAGCTAAGACGTATGAAATATTGTCCATTCCACTTCCACCATATTCGGGACTAACTGTTATGCCCATAAAGCCAAGTTCGCCAAGCATTTTCATTTGCCTGGTTGGAAAAATTGAGTTAGTGTCTCTTTCAAGTACCTCTGGTAATAATTCTCTTTCTGCAAAGTCTTTAGCAGCTTGTTTAATCATTAATTGTTCTTCGGAAAATTCAAAATTCATAATATTTAGTTTAAATTTGTTTAATAAAAAGTCAAATATATGACTTTTATCATTAAATACCTATAAATTAGCTATAAAATTTTTCATTAACTTAAGAGTTGTTGTTTCTGCTTGAAAATGAGGGGTATGTGCACAATTTTTAATAATTTTTGTTTGAACCATAGATTTAATTCTATTCTTCAATGCTTCAATTTGCTTTATGCTTCCATATTCGTCGTTTTTGCCTTGAATTGCTAGTACGGGGCATTTAATAAGTTTAAGGTAATTTTCAATATTCCAGTTTTTAAAATCGGGGTTTGTCCAAACATCATACCAGTTGTGAAACATTGAAATAGTATTATTGCCATGATATTTTTCGAGTTTTTCTTTCAGTCCTTGTTTATAGAAATTTTCGAGAACAGGTTTTACCGCTAAAATTGTAATTTCTTCGTTAAAAACGTGAGCAGCTTCAGTAATAATAGCTTTTACATTTTTAGGGAATAGGGCAGCATATAAAATTGCAAGACTTCCTCCATCGCTATGTCCGATTATAATTAATTTATTATTAGGTTTTAGGATATTTTTAAAAATTTCGGGCATATAATATTTAGCATCTTCTTCTAAATAATTTAGCATAGGTTTTTCTCTGATTTTTTCAGATTTTCCATATCCAAATCTATCATAAATTAATGCTGGAATTTTTAGTTCATTAGATAAATTATCTGGAAAATTTTTCCATTGTTGTACGGAGCCTAATCCTTCGTGTAGAAAGACAAGCATATCATTTGTCTGGGTGGAAAAGTTTGTATTAATAATTTTATAATAAATCTTTTTCCCACAAATTTTAACTATATCAAATTTAGTATTATTTTCTATTCTATAAAATTTTAATAATTATTGATTATTCTTTATTTGATGAATAAATATTAATAAGTTTTTTCATTCCATTAGTAATTTTCTTTTCAAGAGATTCTGCATTATTATCTTTTCCCATATCAGCAGTTTTGTCTTCTCCATGTCCATAAATTTCCTGTAGAATATGAGCATATTTTTTATTAATAATATTCCTTTTAAGTTTAAGCGTAGGTGAAAGTTCGCCGGTTGTTTGTGACCATTCTTCACAAACAAGTCTAAATCTTTTAATTCTTTCGTGTTCGCCAAGAGTTTGATTAACTATGTTAATTTCTTTTTGAAATCTATTAATTATTTCGGTTTTATTAATTAATTCGCTATTATCTCTATAATGTATTTTATGTTTACTAGCGAAAAAGTGTAGGTAGTTAAAATTTGGAGAAATCAAAGCGCTGACAAATTTTTCATTTTCACCGACAATCATGAGTTGTTCAATAAGAGATGATGATTTGAATTTATTCTCAATAACTTGTGGAGCAATATATTTTCCGCTAGAAGTTTTGAATATTTCTTTTTTTCTATCTGTAATTTTCAAGAATTTTTGGTCAACAAATTCACCGATATCTCCTGTGTGGAACCAAGATTCTTCATCAATAACATTTTTAGTGGCTTCTTCGTCTTTATAGTATCCTAGCATAATATTTGGTCCTTTAGCTAAAATTTCGCCGTCTTCGGCAATTTTCACTTGGACGCCTTCAAGAATTGGTCCCACGGTTCCAAGTCGAGCTTTATTCCAATCTACCCAATTAACTGCAAGTACTGGAGATGTTTCACTAAGCCCGTATCCTTCACAAATCCTAATACCTGCAGCAGTGTAAAGTCGAGCTAGCCTAACTTGTAAGGAGGCGCCTCCCGAAACGATAGCTACTAGATTACCCCCGAAAGCTTCTTTCCATTTTTTGAAAACGAGTTTTCGAAAAAATGTTAATCTAAAATTATAAAATAATGAATTTTTCCCTTTGTCGTTGTATTTTGTTCCATGTCTAACTGCTGCAAAGAATATCCATCTTTTAACGCCTTTAAGGTCTTTTCCAACAGCCATAATTTTATCATAGAATTTTTCGAGAACTCTTGGTACTGAGTTAAAAAGGTGGGGTTTAATATCTTTTAGATCATTAATAATTGTTCCTAAATTTTCGGCATAATATATTGAGATTCCTTTAATTTGAAAAGCGTAATTTAACATTCTTTCGTATATGTGGCAAAGCGGCAAAAAGCTAAGTGCTTTTTGTCCGAAATCTATTGGTACAATTGGTACAACAGCAATTGCGTTGCTAAGAATGTTTTTGTGCGAAATCATGACACCTTTAGGATTTCCTGTGGTTCCTGAAGTATAAATCAAGGTGTGCATGTCATTTTCGTTCACGGAATTTTTTCTTTCTGTAAGTTTTTTCATTAATTCTTCTTCACTTTCTTGCGCTTCTTGTATTAAAGAAATCCAGTTTTCAATTCCTTCGATATGATGAAATGTGAATACATTTTGTATTTCAGGAATTTTGTCTGCAATAGGTTTAAGTTTATTATAAAGGCTTTGGTCGGAAACGATAATTATTTTAGCGTCAGAATGTCTTAAAATATATTCGAGTTCTTCGTTACCAAG
>CAYRQZ010000010.1:32150-47267 GCA_964426585.1 uncultured Bacteroidales bacterium
TCGTTTTTATCGTTTAAAAAAAGTGCATATTCAATTTCTGCCATAAAGCCTAATTTATATTCCCACGAGCCGTTTTGCACCCAATTATTTTGGTTTATATATCCTGGAATAGTTGACCAGGTATTTCTTCCATAAAGATTAGCGCCTGCACCTATGCTAAACGAGTTTCTCCAAATTTGAATAAATCTTTGTTTTAAACCAATATGTAATGAAAGAGCAGGTTTTGCTGCTGCATCATTTAAAAAACCGAGCATAGCTCTAAAAGCGAAACTATCGCTACTTAAAAAACTTTCGTAAGAAAAAATAAAGCAAGGTTCGGTAACAAAAATAGCGTTGTCGTCAATTTTATTGTCAAAAAGGTGTTTATTTGTTTCGTTGAATGGGTGAATTCCGATAGGTGCAAATTTTAGTTGTACTGTTGATTGAGCAAAACTTAAGTTAAAATAAGTCAAGCCAAGTAAAAAGAGAAAAAATTTTAAGTTCCAAATTTTCATAAAAAAATTAATTGTTATAAATCTAAAACAAATTAATTGTAAAAATTATTTCAAAAATACTTATTATTTTATATTATAGCTTGAAAATATGTTAAAAATTATCAAAAAAGTGTGTTTGTGAAATTATTTAGATTTATAACTTATTGAGGGACAATAATTTATTTCTTTATTTTAAATTTTTCAAGTCTTTGTTATAATGTTTTTTCTTTTCAATAATTTTTTTATCATTTGTTTTATACCAGAAGAAATAGCTTAATTGTTTTTCTTTTTCTTTTTTTGATTTTGCGATATATATTTCTTCTTGGGTGTAAGGATTAATTCCAGTATAATACATTACTGTTGAAAGGGTCATTGGAGTAGGAGTAAAAGATTGCACTTGTTCTGGTTTGTATCCTATTGTTTTCAATTCTTTTGTAAGTTCAGCCATGTCCGCTTCGGTGCAACCAGGGTGAGAAGAAATAAAATAAGGTATTAGTTGTTGGTTAAGCTCATATTTTTCGTTAATTTTAAAGAATATTTTCCTTAATTTTTTAAATCCTTCGAATGAATTTTTTCTCATAAGGTTTAACACTTTAGGCTTGCTATGTTCGGGAGCGACTTTTAGTCTTCCCGAAACGAATTTGCTAATAACAAGCTCTAGATATTGTAAATTAATTTTATTTATTTTAGCATTATTGGTTTCATGAACTGCAATGTCGTATCTTAATCCACTACCAATGCTTATTTTTTTAATTCCATTAATTTTGAGAGCTTTTTTATAAAGATTAATTAAATTTTCGTGGGAAGTGTTAAGGTTATTGCAAATATTAGGGAAAATACAGGAAGGTCTTTTACATTTTTCGCAAATTTTCATATCAAACCCTTTCATTTTATACATGTTTGCCGAAGGTCCGCCGAGGTCGGTTACATGCCCTTTAAAATCGGGGTTTTGACTTATTTTTATAATTTCGTTTAAGATTGAATTTTCGGAACGGCTTGCGATATTTTTCCCTTGATGTGCGGCTATTGTACAAAAGCTACAAGCTCCGAAACAACCTCTATGTATATTTACAGAATTTTTAATCATTTCGAAGGCTGGTATAGGTGCTTTATTTGCATATCTTTTGTGTGGTAGTCTTGTATAGGGCAGGTCGTATATTTCGTCAATTTCTTTTTCGGAAAGTGTTGGGAAACTTGGGTTCACAATTATTTTATTTTCTCCGTCAATTTGAGTAATTCTATTATTACTATTATAGTTTGTTTCTTTTTCAATTTTGACAAAGTTTTTAGCATATTTAATTTTGTCTTTAATAACTTGTTCAAACGAAAACAGCTCAATGTCTGAACTAATTTTATTGTTTTTGTCAGCAATATATGCACATTGTGGTATGTCGTAGCAAGATTGAATTTCTCCTGTTTCGTTTAAGTTTTTAGCAATTTTTCGGATAGTTTTTTCGCCCATTCCATATACAAGTAAGTCTGCTTTAGAGCTAATAAGTATTGAATTAGTGATTTTATCTTGCCAAAAGTCGTAATGTGCAAATCTTCTCATTGAGGCTTCAATTCCTCCTATGACAATAGGTGTTTTAGGGAAAATTTGTTTTAAAATATTAGAATATACAATAGTAGCGTTGTCGGGTCTTTGTCCAGCTTTTCCGCCTGGTGTGTAAGCGTCGTCATATCTTTTTCTTTTAGCAGCAGTATAGTGGTTAATCATAGAGTCCATGTTCCCAGCAGTAACGCCGAAGAATAAATTAGGTTTTCCGAGTTTTTTAAAGTCTCTTAAATCATCTTGCCAATTGGGCTGTGGAATAATTGCAACTTTATATCCGTCATTTTCTAAAACTCTTGCAATGACAGCTGTCCCAAATGATGGATGGTCGATAAATGCATCCCCACTAATTAAAATTATGTCGGCATTTTCCCAGCCGAGTTCTTTCATTTCTTTGCTTGAGGTAGGGAAATTTAGTAAATATTTATTATTATTATTTACTACCACAATGGAAAGGGTTCAGAAAATAATGAATTCCCTAAAGGTCTAATTAAAGGATTGTCATAAAAGTATTGGTTATTTGGTCTGAAAACAGGGTCGGAATGATTGTTTTTGTAAATATTTATTTCTGCACTTATAAAAGAGTTTTCAGTTATTTTATAATCGAAACCAAGAGAATAAAATGAATTATCAAAATTATTGCTAAAATTTTGAAAACTATTTGTGTTAATAAGGCTAGTGGCGTTAACTCTCAGTTTTTCGTTAATTATATAAGAGCCTTTCATAAAAAAATAAATATTATTAATACTATTTTGTTTGTTAAGATTGTTTTCATAATTCCAATGGCTTAGGTTAGGTAGTTTTGAATTAATAAAAATACTTCCTGCCGAAAGGGAGAATTTTTCAGAGAAAGTATATTTAATTTCTGGTTTAATATAATTATAAAAAATATTTTGCCCAGAAAAGCTTAAAAAATTTGCACCAAAAGAAATATTAGTGTTAAATTTATTATTTTTATCGGAATTTGTTAAATTTTCATTTGTTTTATTAGAAAAATGTTCTTCATTTCCAAAGTAAAATTGCTCATTTTGAGCAAAGGAAAAAAGTGAAAAAAAGCACAAAACAAAAATTGTAAAAAGTATTTTCATAAAAAATAATTTTTGTAAAGATATAAAATAATTAGTGATAGGAAAACAAAAAAATTAAAAATTAATTTTTAGATTTTGTTGTTGTATCAAGACTTTTTTGTTTCCAGGTATAAAGTCTTTCATTTTATATGAATTATTGTCATTTATTTTATATTCTTTTTTTTCAATTTTTAGCTGTTTAGCATTAATTTCGTCATCACAAGAATCGGGTGAAGTTTGAAAAGTAATAGTTTTATTAAAAATGTCGTAAATATAAGTTTCCCATTTTTCACATGGTATTCCGTAATCAACAATTGCTTTAGTCAAGTAGAAATCGTTGTTTACGAAAGAATAACAGTGATTAAAATAAAAAACGGTATCCTTTCCTCCTGCATGAGTAATGTAAATATTATTGTTGTCAATTAAAATATCTTCGAAAAAATCTTTTTCTTGTGAATATGGGTTATATTTTAATATTGGATTGGAAAAGGTTTTCCAAACAGTAATTTTGTTGTTTTTATTTTTGCAAATATATAAATATCTAATAATTCCATTTTGAGTGCTAGAGTCGGAGTTATATACATAAATTAATTCATCTATTCCGTCATAGTCCAAATCACCTTGAGTTGAATTAATTAGTTCATAAGTATTAGGAACAGAGAACTCTTCTGTTGTTTTATTTTCTACTTTTTTATTTTTATTACAGGAAATGATTATTAGTAGATAAATAATAATTATAAAATATTTTTTCATAATATATTATTCTCCAATTATTTTAACCATTACTTTTTTTCTTCTTTTCCCGTCAAATTCGCCATAAAATATTTGTTCCCACGGTCCGAAGTCAAGTTTTCCTTCTGTAATTGCCACAACAACTTCTCTTCCCATGATTGTTCTTTTTAGGTGAGCGTCTCCGTTGTCTTCATAAGTGTTGTGTCTATATCTATCATAAGGTTTTTCTGGCGCTAAATTTTCAAGCCATTCTTCAAAATCTTGGTGCAGCCCGGGTTCATCATCATTTATAAAAACGCTTGCGGTAATGTGCATTGCATTAACAAGACAAAGTCCTTCTTTAATTTTACTTTCTTCTAAACATTCGATTATTTGCGGTGTAATATTCACAAATTGCCTACGCTGACTAATATCGAAAAATAATATTTTTCTGAATGATTTCATATTAAATTTTTTGTATAAATTTCGTTCAAAATTACAAAAAAAAGCAATTAGTTTTAAAATTTTCTAAAAAATGATTAACAAAATTAGAGTTCTTAAATAAATTTTATGAAATTCTATTAGAATAGTATCTTTGCCAAAAAATATATTTTGTATTATACAGGAAAGTTAAATAATGGCATAAGAATCATTCATCGCTATGTTGAGTCAGACGTTTCACATTGTGGTTTAATAATTAATTGTGGTACACGTGATGAAAATATTCATCAACAAGGCTTGGCTCATTTTGTTGAACACATGCTTTTTAAAGGAACAGGTAAGCGAAAGGCTTACCACGTTTTAAGTCGTATGGATGATGTTGGAGGCGAAATAGACGCATGGACAACCAAAGAAGAAACAGTAATAGCTTCGAGTTTTTTAAATGAATATTATGAGCGTTCAATTGAGTTGTTAAATGATGTAGTTTTTAATTCTGCGTTTCCGCAAAAAGAGTTAGAAAAAGAAAGAGAAGTAATAATTGATGAGATAAATTCTTATAAAGATTCTCCGTCAGATATGATTTTTGATCATTTTGATGAGTTGTTGTTTTTAAATCATTCCTTGGGACGAAACACTTTGGGAACTAAAGCTAGCTTAAAAAAATATAGCACTGAGGATTTACAAAATTTTATTAGTGAAAAATACAATACTGATGAAATGGTATTTTGTTCTATTGGGAAAATTAAATTTGATAAATTACTAAAATATTGCGAAAAGCATTTTGGTCAAAACCCTGCAAACTTTCGAAAATATTCGCGGTCTATTTTTGAGAATAAAACAGTTTTTGAGAAGATTGTAAAAAAGAATACTTATCAAGCACATTGCATTTTTGGCACTTACGCTTATGCTTTTACGGATTCTAAGCGTTTAGCCTTATTGATTTTATCAAATTTGTTGGCTGGTTCTGGTATGAATGCAAGATTGTCGCTTATGTTAAGGGAGAAAAAAGGGATTTCTTATAATATTGAGGCCAATTACATTCCTTATGAAGATATTGGTTGCTTTAATATTTATTTTGGTTCGGAAAAAGATAAAGTAGAGACAGCCTTGCACATAATTAAGAAAGAATTAATAAAATTAAAAGATGTAAAATTAGGAAGTTTACAGTTGTCGAAATTAAAAAAACAGCTTGTAGGGCAAATTGCTATATCAAATGAAATTCATTCCCAAGTATTGTTGTCAATGGGTAAAACTTTTTTAATTTATAATCAAATTGAGACCTTACAAGAGACTTTGCAAGAAATTAATTCTATAACAAGTGAACAATTATTAGAGGTTGCAAATGATATTTTTGATTTAGACAAATTTTCAACTTTAATTTATTATTAGATGGAAAATATTGAAAAAATAGTTTTAGATTATATTGAAAATTTTTGCGAAGCTGAGGATGATTTGCTAGCTAATCTTTCTCGCGAAACCGCTCTTACTCAATTACATCATAGGATGCTTTCTGGTAATTACCAGTCTCAATTATTAGCTATGTTTGTTAAATTATCTAATGCAAAGTTAGTTTTAGAAATAGGCACTTATGCTGGCTATTCTTCTATTTGTATTGCCCGTGCTTTACCTGACAATGGAAAAGTTATCACTATAGAGCTTAATGACGAAATTCAATGGTTATCTGAAAAATATTTTAAAATGTCGGGCTTAGGAAATAAAATATCAGCTTTGCTTGGCGATGCTAAAGAAATAATTCCAAGTTTGAACGAGAAGTTTGATTTAGTTTTTATTGATGGCGACAAAAGGGAATATGTTGAATATTATGATTTAGTTTTTGATAAAGTTAAAAAAGGTGGTCTTATTTTAGTAGATAATGTTCTATGGAATAATAAGATTTTCGGGGAAATTGAATCAAATGATTATATGACAAAAGGTGTTTTGAATTTTAATGAGTATGTAAGAAATGATGGCAGGATAGAAAAATTAATTTTGCCCGTGAGAGATGGGTTGATGGTGCTAAGGAAAATTTAGGGATTATGATTTATGATTAAGAGATTTTAATGTTTAAGAATATATTTTAAACTTTGTTTTATCTAATAGTTAATTATATCTTTGACAAAAATGTAAAACAAATTTTATAGTTATGAAAAAAGTATTAATTGCCACTGACAAACCATTTGCCAAAGAGGCTGTGAACAGTATTGAAAGTATTGGAAAAAATGCTGGTTATGAAGTTGTCAAACTTGAGAAGTACAGTTCTAAAGATGAATTATTAACTGCTGTTGCAGATGTTGATGCTATGATTATTCGTAGTGATATTGCCGATAGAGATGTTATCAATACTGGTAAAAATTTAAAAATAATTGTAAGAGCTGGTGCTGGTTATGATAATATTGATTTAGTTGCAGCTAGTGAAAAAGGAGTTGTCGCTATGAACACTCCTGGTCAAAACTCAAATGCTGTTGCTGAATTAGCTTTTGGTATGATGGTTTATATTGCTCGTTCAAGCTTTAACGGAGGTTCGGGCAGCGAATTACGAGACAAAACTTTAGGTATTCATGCTTATGGCAATGTAGGAAAATATGTTGCAAAAATTGCAAAGGGTTTTGGAATGGACGTTTATGCCTACGACCCATTTGTTAACGAAGCGGATATCAAAGCTGATGGAATAAAGCCTTTGGCTAGCGTTGAAGACTTGTATAAAACTTGCCAATATGTTTCATTGCATATTCCAGCAAATGATAAGACAAAAAAGTCTATTAACTCCGATTTATTAGGTCTAATGCCTAAAGGAGCTTGTTTAGTAAATACAGCACGTAAAGAGGTAATTGATGAGGAGTCAATTGTAAAGTTAATGGAAGAAAGATCAGACTTTAAATATGTATCAGATGTTGCTCCAGATAATGCTAGTGTTTATGCCGAAAAATTTGCTGGAAGATATTTCTTTACTCCTAAAAAAATGGGTGCTCAAACTTCCGAAGCAAATAATAATGCTGGAATTGCTGCAATAAATCAAATTATTGACTTTTTTGAAAAAGGAGATATTAGATTTAAAGTAAACAAATAAAAAATTATAATTCATTTATTGAAGCCCTTCTGAAATGTTGGGCTTTTTTTATGAGTTTTAATCTTCAAAATATACCCTTTTTACTCTTTGGCTAATTCCTGTGATTATTTCATAAGGTATTGTTTGAAGTATTTCTGCCATTTTTATCACTGAGTTTTCGCTGTCGAAAATAATCACTTCATCGCCTTCTTTTGCGTTTATATTTGTAATATCTGCCATACACATGTCCATACAAACATCCCCAATAGTTTTGGCTTTTTTACCATTAATAATAAATTTCCAATTTCCATTTCCTAATTTTCTGTCGAAGCCGTCAGCATAACCAATAGGAATTGTTGCAATAGTAGAGTTCTTTGTAATTTTTCCCGATAAATTATAGCTAACACTTTCTCCTGCTTTGACATTGTGAATTTGAGATATTTCTGATTTAAAACTTGCAACTGGCAGTAATTCATTAGTTAAATTAGGTAAAAGTCCGTATAGCCCAATTCCGAGTCTAACCATTTCGTATTTATATTCTGGGAACCTAATTATTCCCGATGAGTTTAAAATATGTCTAAAAGGCTTATAGCCAATTGCTTTGCAGATGAAAGAATAATTCTCATTAAAATTTTGAATTTGCTTATGAGTAAAATAATCAAATTTAGGGCTATCGCTAGCTGAAAGATGAGTGAAAATAGATACAATTTTAAGTTTTTTGCAATCGTTAATTAAATTGCAAACTTGCTTAAGTTCTTCGCTAGCAAAACCTAGTCTGTGCATTCCTGTATCTAATTTTAAATGGATATTGAAATTTTCAATATTAAAATCTCGAATTTCGTTAATTAATTCATTTAAAATTGATAAGGAATAAATTTCTGGTTCTAAATTAAACTCAATCATGCTGTGAATTGACCTAATGTTTGGATTCATAACCAAAATTGGAATGTAAATTCCGAGATTTCTTAGCTCTATGCCTTCGTCTGCAAATGCTACAGCTAAATAATCAGCTCTGTTATGTTGCAAAAAACCTGCTATTTCTCTAAAACCACTTCCATACGAAAAAGCCTTGACCATTACCATAAGTTTGGTGTTTTCGCCAATTAATGATTTGTAATAGTCAAGATTATGTTTTACTAGATTTAAGTCTGTTTCAATTCTCGACAAATGATTTTTTTGTTCTAATCGGTAAAATATTTTTTCAAATTTAAAGTTTCTAGCTCCTTTAAGTAAAATTGCTTTATTAAAAAAGAAATGTGTTGTTAAATTTTCTAATAGTTCATCACTAGAATTGAAAAAACTGGAATTTTCAGGAAAAATTGATTTATATTTTGAAAAAATGTTTCCAATTCCGATAAAATATTTAATTTTTTTATCTTTAATAATTTTGGCAATATTTTGGCTTAAAACTTGTTCGTTTTCGTAGTTTTCGAGTATGTCCGATAAAATTAGTACAGTTTCTTTGTCTGTTTTTTTTTGGTTTAGATAATCTAATGCTATAATTAAAGAATTTATATCAGAATTATACGAATCGTTAATTATTATACTGTTTTGAATTCCCTCGGCGGTTTCTAGTCTCATTTTAATGCCTTGGAGAGTTTCAAACCTTTTAATAAATAAGTTAATTTTTGTTTGGTCAATATTTGCAACAATTCCAAAACAAGTAATAGCGTTTTGAATTGAGCCGTCATCAGTGAAAGGTATTTTAATTTTAAATTCTTGATTTTTATAAATAATTAAAATTTCGGCATCATTTTCATGTTTAGTAATTTTCTTAATAAAAAAATCTGCTTCGGAGTTTTTCGAATAAGTTAAAATATTTGGGATATTAAGTTTAGCAACAGTGTTATATAATTTTTGGTCGTCTTTGTTTACGATAGTTGTTTTGCAATTTTTTAATAAAATTGCTTTTTCTTCATAAAGTTGTTCGATAGCCTTAAAGTTTGCTAAATGAGCATTCCCGACATTATTTATAATTGCTATATCAGGTTTAATAATTTTTTCAAGAGCTTGCATTTCCTGAGGTAAAGAAATTCCAGCTTCAATAATAGCCAAGTCATTATTTTCGTCGATTAGCCATAAAGAAAGTGGCACTCCAATTTGCGAATTATAACTTTTTGGCGATCTGCTAAGTTTATAAAAAGGGTTTAAAATATGATATAGCCATTCTTTAACTATGGTTTTCCCGTTGCTACCTGTTATTGCAATTAATTTGTTGTGAAAAAAACTTCTTTTATATCCGGCAATTTTTTGTAAAGCAAGTACAGAGTCATCGACTTTAATAAAAGCTGCTTGGGGGAATTTTTCGAAATAGATATTTTCACTAATTATGAAATTTCTTAATCCTTTTGAATAAAGCTCCGCAATAAATTTATGTCCGTTGTTATTATTTCCTTTTATAGCAAAAAATAAAGTTTCCTTATAGTTTGAAATATTACGGCTATCAGTTGCAATGAGCGAAAATTCTATATTTGGGTTGCCGTTAAACCTTCCGTCAATAATTTTTTCGAGATTTTTTAGCTTAAAATTTTGCATTTTATCTTTTTTTAATTTCATTATAGCAACGTCTGCATAAAGGTTCATAAATATCTTTTTCGCCAAGCACAACAATTGATTCGTTATCGCTTCTGCGGAATGAATATTGGGCTAAATCGCCGCAGTGCATACAAACGGCATGAACTTTTGTAACATATTCGGCTACGGCAAACAGGGCAGGCATTGGTCCAAAAGGTCTTCCAAGAAAGTCCATATCTAATCCTGCAACCACAACTCTAATTCCTTGATTTGCAAGTTTTATACATACTTCAATAATTCCATTATCAAAAAATTGTGCTTCATCAATTCCAACAACGTCAACATCTCCTGTTAGTAATAAAATATTTTGTGAAGATGTTACAGGAGTAGAGCGAATTGAAGTAGAGTTGTGCGAAACAACTTCTTCGTCGCTATATCTAGTGTCGATGGCGGGTTTAAAAATTTCGACCTTTTGTTTAGCAAACTCTGCTCGACGCAAGCGTCTTATTAGTTCTTCGGTTTTTCCCGAAAACATTGAACCGGCGATAACTTCTATCCAGCCTTTTTTTGGTTCACCTTTTCTAGGTTGTTCAAGAAACATTTAATATTTTTTTTTATTTTTGTAAAATATAATTAATCACAAATTTAGAAAATTATTTTGCATGGAAAATGTTTTTAGTTTAAAAGAAAAAATTAATAAAATTTCTAATTTTATTGATAGCCTTAATTCAAATGGATTATCAAGCTTTGACAAAGAAATTTTATTGCAAAAGCTTAAAGATTTATACTTTGAAGTAAGTGTTTTAAGTGTTGATAATACACAAATTGTTGAAAGTGTTGAAAAAAGAGCCGAAGATATTATTGTTGATAAAACAATTGTTGATGAGGTTTTAGTAAAAGCTGAGACTAACGAAAAAATTATTGGCGAAGAAGTTGAAAGTCCAATTCAAGAGCCTATTGAAATTTTTGAAATTCCACAGTCTCAAGCAAAGGAAGATGCTCCGCAGGAAGAAGTGAAAAAATCAATAAAAAAAGAAGTTGTTGAGCAAGCAAGTTTATTTCCGCCCGACAATAATCATATAGCACCGAAAATAGTTGGAGAACAATTAAGACAGAATAAAACTTCTTTAAATGAAATTTTAGCTCAGCAATCTTCTGTAAATGATATAAATGCAAGACTTAAACCTATTTCCGATATTCGTTCTGCTATTGGTGTTGGCGATAGATTTTTATTTATAAAAGAATTATTTTTGGGGAACTCAGATTTGTTTGAAGAAACAATAGCAAATCTAAATTCTATGTTAAATTATAGTGAGGCTGTAAATTATTTAAGCTCTCGTTTTAAATGGGACGAAGCAGATTCTAGTGTTATAAGTTTTTTAAATATTGTAAAGCGTAGATATGTTCAAAACTAAAATTTTAATTTTCACATTATTATTAGTTTTCAGTTTAGAAAATTTTTCTCAAAACCTTGAAAATACCAAACGACGTATAGAAATTTTAAGTTCGAAAAAATTTGCTGGTCGTGGTTATGTTGGTAATGCAGCTGAAATTTCTGCTAATTATTTGGCTAGGGAACTTAAATCAATTGGATTGCAGGGATTTAATAATACGTATTTTCAAGAGTTTTATTATCCTGTGAATACATTTCCAAGTAAATTAATAGTAAAATTAGATAATAAAAAATTAAAAGCAGGAGAGGATTATTTAATTGGTCCGGCAAGTCCTAAGCTTAAAAAGGAGTTTGAACTTTGGAAACCTGATTCTTTAGTTTTAAACGATACTCTTGCTTTTATGAAGTTAGTTAGGGATGAAAAAAACTTAAATTCCTTACTTTTTGTAATAGATTATGCACAAACTGAAAACATTGACATTAAAAAGTTTTATATTAATAATTTTTTATTAAAAAATTCTGTTTTTGCTGGAATTGTTGAGTTAATTCCTGATGAATTAATGTGGTCGGTAAGTACTAAGCAGCAAAAATATCCTGTCGTGAAAATTAAAAGAGAATCATTTAATTTTGATGCGAAAACATTATTTTTAGATGTTAAATCTGAAATGCGTTATAGTTTTTCGGCAAAAAATTTAATTGCATTTATTCCTGGCGAAACTGAGGAATTTATTGTGTTTACTGCTCATTACGATCATTTAGGAAAGATGGGGAAAAATGTTTATATGCCTGGTGCTCAGGATAATGCCAGTGGTACTGCTTTTTTACTTGATTTGGCTGATTATTATTCAAAAAACAAACCAAAATACTCTATTGCTTTTATGTTTTTCTTTGGCGAGGAAGCTGGTTTGCTTGGCTCGTTGTATTATGTTTTTAATCCAATTTTCGACTTAAATAAAATAAAGGTTTTGATAAATATTGACATGGCAGGCACTGGTGATGAAGGAATAATGATTGTAAATGCAGCTTCGCCAAAATATAAAAAAGAGTGGGATTTATTTGAAAAAATTAATTCTGAGAATGATTATTTTGAGATACTAAAATCGCGTGATGTAGCTGCTAATAGCGATCATTATCCTTTTCACGAAATGGGAGTGAGGTCATTATTTATATATACGATGGGCGGAAAAACTTATTATCATCATCCAAAAGATAAGCTCGAAACTTTAAATTTTGCAGGTTATCATCAGCTTTTTAAATTATTAACAAATTTTGTCGAAGTATATGAGTAAACTGTATATTGTTCCTACTCCAATAGGAAATTTAGAAGATATGACTTTTAGGGCTATTAAAGTTTTGAAATCTGTTGATTTTATTCTGGCAGAAGATACTCGCACATCAGGTTTTTTGTTAAAACATTTTGAAATAAGCACAAAAATGTATAGCTACCATAAATTTAATGAACATCAGGCTGTAGAAGGTATAATAAAAAGGATTTTAACTGGGGAAACTGCTGCTTTAATCTCGGATGCTGGCACTCCTGCTATTTCGGACCCTGGATATTTACTTGTGAAAAAATGTATAGAAAACTCTATAAAGATTGAATGTTTGCCCGGAGCGACAGCATTTGTGCCTGCTTTGGTTAATTCAGGATTTCCAAATGATAGATTTTGTTTCGAAGGATTTTTACCACAAAAAAAAGGTAGAAATAAAAAAATGCAAAGTTTAATAGGAGAGGAGCGAACTATGATTTTTTACGAATCACCTTTCAGATTATTAAAAACTTTAGAATTATTTGCTGAATATTTTGGGCAAGAAAGAAAAGCTTCAGTTTCGCGGGAAATTTCAAAAATTTTTGAAGAAAATATTCGAGGAAGTATAGCAGAATTAATAACCTATTTTTCGAATAAAATTATTAAAGGTGAAATTGTAATTGTTGTTGAAGGAAAACCTTTATTATAATAAAATATTTTTATTTTCAGACATACTGACATTTTGTCATTAAATACTGTCA
The DNA here is from genome assembly GCA_964426585.1 of uncultured Bacteroidales bacterium. Taxonomy (GTDB): domain Bacteria; phylum Bacteroidota; class Bacteroidia; order Bacteroidales; family ML635J-15; genus Bact-19. The sequence continues at coordinate 45,359 of CAYRQZ010000010.1, forward strand.
TAATTTAGTTAAAAATAAGTTTTGTTCTGTCAATAAATCATAAAAAAAGTTAAGAATTGTATTGGCATATCTATTGCGAAAATAATTGCAATGAATATAATTATTAATTAAAATAAAACTAAAAAATGGGAAAAATAATTGGAATAGACTTAGGAACCACAAACTCATGTGTATCAGTAATGGAAGGTAATGAGCCTGTTGTAATAGCAAATAGCGAAGGACGAAGGACCACTCCTTCAATAGTTGGTTTTTTGAAAGATGGTGAGCGTAAGGTTGGCGATCCTGCAAAGCGTCAGGCAATAACCAATCCTCAAAATACTATATTTTCTATCAAACGGTTTATGGGCGAGAAATATGATAATTTGAAAAATGAAATATCTCGCGTTCCTTATAATGTTGTGAGAGGTGATAACAATACTTTACGAATAAAAATTAGCGATAGAAATTATACGCCTCAAGAAATTTCAGCAATAATTCTTCAAAAAATGAAAAAGACTGCCGAGGATTATTTGGGTCAGGAAGTTAGTGAGGCAGTAATAACCGTTCCTGCTTATTTTGATGATTCGCAACGTCAGGCTACTAAAGAAGCCGGTGAGATTGCAGGCTTAAAAGTTAAAAGGATAATTAATGAACCTACAGCCGCAGCTTTAGCTTATGGATTAGATAAGAAAAATAAAGATATGAAAATTGCTGTTTTTGATTTAGGCGGCGGAACATTTGATATTTCTATTTTAGAGCTTGGCGATGGAGTTTTTGAAGTAAAATCAACAAATGGTGATACTCACTTAGGTGGTGATGATTTTGACCATGTAATAATTGATTGGTTAGCTGCTGAATTTAAAAAAGATGAAGGAATTGATTTAACCAAAGACCCAATGGCATTGCAAAGACTTAAAGAAGCAGCTGAAAAGGCAAAAATTGAATTATCAAGTTCTACAAGTACTGAAATTAATTTGCCTTATATTATGCCGGTTGATGGTATTCCAAAACACTTGGTTAAAACATTAACTCGCTCTATGTTCGAACAGCTAGCTGATAAGTACATAAATGCTACTATAGAACCTTGTAAGAAAGCCTTAAAAGATGCAGGATTGAGCGTTTCGGATATTGATGAAGTTTTATTAGTTGGTGGTTCAACTCGTATTCCTGCTATTCAACAAAAAGTTGAACAGTTTTTCGGTAAAGCTCCCTCAAAAGGAGTAAATCCTGACGAAGTTGTTGCTGTTGGTGCTGCTATTCAAGGTGGTGTTTTGACAGGTGAAGTTACAGATGTTTTATTATTAGACGTAACACCACTTTCTTTAGGAATTGAAACAATGGGTGGTGTAATGACAAAATTAATTGAAGCTAATACCACTATTCCTTCAAAGAAAACCGAAACTTTTACTACTGCCGCTGACAACCAGCCTTCGGTTGAAATTCATGTTTTGCAAGGCGAAAGGTCTTTAGCTCAATATAATAAAACTATTGGTCGTTTTCATTTAGACGGCATTCCGCCAGCACCGCGAGGAATCCCACAAATTGAAGTAACGTTTGATATTGACGCTAATGGTATTTTACAAGTTTCGGCAAAAGACAAAGGAACAGGAAAACAACAAAGTATTAGGATAGAGGCTTCGTCAGGATTGTCGGATGATGATATTAAGAGAATGAAAGAAGAAGCCCAAGCAAATGCTGAGGCAGATAAGGCTGCGAAAGAAAAAATTGATAAAATTAATCAAGCAGATTCTGTAATTTTCCAAACCGAAAAGCAATTGAAAGAATTTGGAGATAAAATCCCAGAAGATAAACGCAAACCTATAGATGAAGCCTTAGAAAAACTTCGTCAAGCTCATAAAGACGAAAATATCGAAGCTATTGATTCTGCAATGAATGAATTAAACACAGTTTTCCAAGCAGCTTCTCAAGA